>JAZQXS010000046.1:0-2017 GCA_045633025.1 Eubacteriales bacterium
GCCCATTCTGACCTACCACGACCACGTTTGCGCCCATGACCGCATTGACATGGACTACGCCCAATTCCGCTCGGGACGCTGGGCTCTGTGGATGTCGGACGACAACACCATGATCGCGAGCTTCCGCCTCTGCAATTTCAATCGCGCCCGTCTGGCGCCAAGAGATTACTGGTATCAGGTGCTCACGGGAATCGTGGAATTTTTGTTGGGTGAGTCGGTGGAATTGACCTTCCCCGCGCCCGTCTGCCGTCATGAGTCGGCCGGTGCCGTGACCTCGGCCTCCGATATAGACAAGGCCGTTCGCCGCGGTCTTGCCTGGTTCCGCAACGCACATATGTTGCAAAGCAATGGCCGAAAAGGCGTGCTGGAGGGCTTCTCCCATCACATCTCCGCCCGCGACGGCTACCAGTATCCCGTGACCACCATCCGCGCGGACTGCACCGGCGAGACCGGCGGCGCATTCTTCATGGACTACCTGAGAAGCGGAAACAAGGACAGCTACGAGGTATTCCGCAACACCCAGGACTTCTGCTTCAACGATATGCAGGTCAAGGACGGCGCGCACCGCGGTATGCTCCGCTGGACAGAGCAGGCCTGGGAGGTCTGCTACCAGGATGACGTGGCCAGAGCCATCATCCCTACCCTGCTCTGTCAGAATTTCGGTGAGGGAAGCGCACATTTTGCAGACGCCGTGGATGCACTGACCTATCTGGCCGACACCACGGGCGCAAACGGTCTGCGCGTCGCGCGCACCGATGTCTGCCATCTGTCCCCTAATTTCAAGGAAGAGCTGCAAGCGGGAGAGGGCACGCCCAGCGCCCACTACAACGCCTTCTACCACGCGGCGCTCCTGTTGGCTACCCGCGCGGGCGCCGACAAGCGCTTCGCCGAGATCGCCGTCAAGGGACTTTCCGCCATCATGGCGCTTTACCCCAACACCCAGCGGGAAACCAGCGAGACCGAGGAGATGTGCCGTTTGATCCTCCCGCTTTCGTTGCTCTATGAATACACGGGCGATCCCGCGCATTACGGCTGGCTCAACCGTGTGACCGAGGATCTGCAAAAGGTACGCCATCCCTCGGGCGGTTACGCTGAATGGGATACCGGCTACAAGGCCGCCTGCGCCCGCAACGACCATGGCGAGTGCGCCCTGCTGGCCAACAACGGCGATCCCGTCGTGGATCTCCTGTACTCCAACAACTGGCTGCCCATGGGCTTTGCCTACGCGTATCTGGTGACGGGCGAGGAACGTTTCCATACGCTCTGGGCCGACATCGCATCCTTCCTGCTGACCTGTCAGATCCACAGCGACGATCCTCTGCTGGACGGCGCATGGACCCGCGCCATGGATATGAACCGTATGGAAAGCTATGGCGTCCCCCACGACATAGGCTGGGCTCCCTGCTGTATCGAGAGCGGCTGGACGGTGGGCGAGATCCTCACGGGTCTGCAATTCATGACCGTAGCCGAGCGTGTAGTGGCCGAAAAGGCGTGAGGGATGACCCAACAAAGTATAGAGCGAGCCTCCGGCGGCTTAAGAACCCTTTTCTTAAGAATCTCCTAAACTTTCCAAAACAGACTATAAAACCAAAACCACCGGTTCTCTCTGCATTCTTAACGGAGAAATGGCCGTCACAAAATTTCGGCAGAGTACTTGTTTTCTCTGCCGATTTGTGTTATAATGGGGCTAACGAAAAGCCTTCCTCCGGAAGGAAGGTGGCGCGCGTAGCGTGACGGAAGGAGCCTGCGTAACTTTAGGTTTGGATAAATCCTATTGTATCGCACTCTCCCTCAGTCAGCTTCGCTGACAGCTCCCTCCCAGAGGGAGCCTTTGGTTTTGTGCATCTTTAGGGGTATGGGCTTTGCCCGAAGCCCGCGTTGCTTACAACGCTGTAATACAAAGGCGAAACTGGCGATAAAACAGAACGATAAATAAGAATTTGTAGGTGTGAATGATGAAAACTTTATATATGATTGGTGGCACTATGGGAGTTGGAAAAACAACTGTGTGCCAACA
>JAZQXS010000047.1:0-3770 GCA_045633025.1 Eubacteriales bacterium
CCTACTCGCTGTTTGACGGACAGATTTTAGCCTTCTTACCTCCGTCCCCCTAATTCTGCATTCTGCATTTTGCATTTCCCACCCCACCTCCCCCACACGCAGGCCGCCACCGCGTGGGCGTCGCTCCGACGGCCATGCGGGTCATCGGGTCTTTGCGACTTGACAGCGCGATTGCAATTTCGCGAAAGCGAAATTGCGGCGCAGATCAGGTGGATGGATTCCCAAGGAAGGCACCGTGGGTGCCCTCCTTGGGCGGCGCTCTTTTGTGAAGCGCTTGCGCTTCGCTTTTCATGTCGTCACAGACAGAAAAGTACACATACCCAAATATTTTCTAATTCTAAAACCAAAACAAACAATCACCAAAAGGAGAACGTAACCATGGATACCAACAACACCGAAAAGAAGAACGTATTCGAGCTCGCCATCACCCTCGGCAAAGCCCTCAAGGAGGACGAGCGCCTCGTCCGTATGGATAACGCCCGCAAGGCTTACGAGGAGGATCCCGACCTCAAGCAGCTCATGACCGAGTACGACGTCCAGCAGAAGGCCATCCAGCAGGTCGCCGCCGCCGAGGACTTCGACGCCCAGCTCCTGGAATCCATCCAGAACCGCATCAACGAGCTCTACGATCAGATCATGGCCGCCCCCGTCTACGCGGAGCTGCTGGCCGCGCAGGAGGCCGTCAACGAGCTGATGAACGCTGTCAATAACACCATCACCTTCGCCATCACCGGCGAGATGCCCTCCAACTGCACCCACGATTGCTCTACCTGCGGCGGATGCCACTAAAATCAAATGCGGCGCACGCTCCGCATTTGGTGAAATCCCCTCGGCTCAGGCCGAGGGGGTGAAATCCGCCTTCGGCGGGTGAAATTCGTGCTTCGCACGAGTGAAATATGCCCTTGCGGGCATGTTGAGGAATATTTTGGAAAGAGGTTTGGCTTATGACCCCCATGATGGAGCAGTATTTTGAGATCAAAGAGAAATACAAGGATTATTTGCTCTTTTACCGTCTCGGAGATTTCTACGAGATGTTCTTTGACGATGCCATCACCGCATCGCGGGTGCTGGGGCTGACTCTCACGGGACGGGACTGCGGCGAGGCCGAGCGCGCCCCCATGTGCGGCGTGCCCTTCCATTCCTCCGAGTCCTACATAGGTACCCTCATCGAGAAGGGCTATAAGGTGGCCATCTGTGAGCAGGTGGAGGATCCCGCCACCGCCAAGGGGCTGGTCAAGCGGGATGTCATCCGCGTGGTCACCCCCGGTACGGTGATCGAGTCCACCCTCCTGCCCGAGCAGAAGAATAACTATATCTGCTCCCTCTACGTCACGGGTACCGAGTACGGCGTCTGTTTCGCCGATATCACCACCGCCCAGATCATGGCCACCGTCCTGGACGGTGCCGAGGCGGATCAGCACCTCATCAACGAGCTGGGCACCTACGCCCCCCGCGAGGTCATCGCCAACCTGGGGCGCTCCCGCTATCCCCTTGTGGCGGATTTTCTGAACGCAAAGGACGCGATGCTCTCGGATAATCAAGCCTCCCGCTACGACCCCGAGGCCTGCCTCACTCTGGTCAAGAACCAGTTCGGCGACAGCCTGCGGGAGGATATCACCGAGAACCGCGCCATTGTCTGCGCGGTGGGGGGACTTCTGGATTACCTCATCGAGACGCAAAAGTCCGACCTCTCCTACCTCAAGGAGCTTCGGGTGTTCAGCGAGGGGCAGTACCTCGAGCTGGACATCCACACCCGCCGCAATCTGGAGCTGACCGAAACCATGCGTACCAAGGAGAAAAAGGGCTCCCTGCTCTGGGTGCTGGATCGTACCAAGACCTCCCCCGGCGCGCGGATGCTTCGTAGCTGGGTGGAGCACCCCCTCCTCTCTCCCGCCCACATCCTGCGCCGCCAGGGCGCCGTGGAGGAGCTGTACGGCAACTTCATGAAGCGGGAGGAGATCGGTGAGCTCCTCACCCACGTGCTGGATCTGGAGCGGCTGGTCACCAAGATCGTCTACGGCACCGCCAACGCCAAGGATCTCCGCGCCGTGGCCTCCACAGCCTCCATCCTGCCCGAGCTCCGCCGCCTGCTGGAGGATTCCACCTCCGAAGGCCTCAGCCGCATCTGGCGGGAGCTGGATACCCTGGAGGACATCTGCTCCGAGATCAACCGCGCCATCTGCGAGGAGCCGCCGTTTTCCATCCGTGAAGGCGGCATGATCGCCGAGGGCTATGACGAAGAGGTGGATCGCCTCCGCTCCATCATGGCTGACGGACAGGGCTGGGTGGATCGGGTCGCCGCCGAGGAGAAGGAGCGCACCGGTATCCGCACCCTCAAGGTGGGCTACAACAAGGTGTTCGGCTACTACATCGAGGTGTCCAAATCCTTCGTGGATCAGGTGCCCGACCACTTCATCCGCAAGCAGACTCTATCCAACTGCGAGCGCTACATCACGCAGGAGCTCAAGGACATGGAATCCACCATTCTGGGCGCCAAGGATAAGGTTTGCGCCCTGGAGTACGAGATCTTCAACCGCGTCCGCGACTTCGTGGCGCAGAGGGAGGCGCGCATCCGCCGTACTGCCGCCCTGCTCTCCGAGGTGGACGTGTTCCAATCCCTGGCCGCGGTGGCCTCCCGCTACCAGTACGTCCGCCCCGAGATCAACGAGAGCGACGTCATCACCGTCAAGGACGGCCGCCACCCCGTGGTGGAGCGCTTTGTCAAGGACAGCTACTTCGTGCCCAACGACGTGCTGCTGGACACCCGCGACAACCGCCTCATGCTCATCACGGGCCCCAATATGGCGGGTAAATCCACCTACATGCGCCAAGTGGCGCTCATCGTTCTGCTGGCGCAGATCGGCTCCTTTGTCCCCGCCGCCGAGGCTTCCATCGGCGTGGTGGACAAGATGTTCACCCGCGTGGGCGCATCGGACGATCTGGCCTCGGGGCAATCTACCTTCATGCTGGAGATGAACGAGGTGGCCTACATCCTCCGCAACGCCACGAAAAAGAGCCTGATCATCTACGACGAGGTGGGCAGAGGTACCTCCACCTTCGATGGTATGTCCATCGCCCGCGCCATCATCGAGTACACCGCCGGCCGCAAGATCGGCGCCAAGACCCTCTTCGCCACCCATTACCATGAGCTGACCTCCATGGAGGAGTCCTACGACGGTATTGTCAATTACCACATCGCCGCCAAGAAGCGGGGGGATTCCATCACCTTCCTGCGCAAGATCGTGCGGGGCTCCACCGATGACAGCTACGGTATCGAGGTCGCCAAGCTGGCAGGCCTACCCGCCGAGGTCATCAAGCGCGCCCGCGAGGTGCTCGCCCAGGTGGAGGAGTCGGCCAAGTCCGTCCGCGACGCGGTGGATCCCAAGGAATCCGCCGGCGCCAAAAAGCAATCCGGCGAAGACCTCATTACCATGGACGATATGCTGGGCAATCAGCTCATCGAGGAGCTCCGCCGGCTCGATCTCAATACCCTCTCCCCCTTCGAGTGTATGACCCTCCTCTTTGAGTGGAAAAAGCAGTATCGGTGATGGTGGGGGAGGTGGGAGAGCGGCAGGGCTCTGCCCTGCACCCGCTCAAACCCTTCTTTCAAGAAGGGTTTGAGAATCCCAAGAACTTTTAAAAAAGATTTTATTTTGTGTTCTCACTTGCTGTTTGACGGACAGATTTTAGCCTCCTTACCTCCGTCCCCCCAATTCTGCATTCTGCATTTTGCATTCTGCATTTCCCCCGCGGCGGGAGCAAGCCCCCGT
>JAZQXS010000048.1:0-7443 GCA_045633025.1 Eubacteriales bacterium
TCCTTGACTGCCTCCACGAAATTGCGGATCTTACGCTTGAGGCAAACGTCTGTGACGATACCCAAACCTGTTTCGGGATCCACACGAGGCATATTACCCGCATCGGGATCACCATTGGGATTTCCATTCTCCACGTCGAACAGAATAACGAACTCGTAACGATTCTTGATAATATCAGACATTTTCCTTATTCTCCTTCTTTTGATAGAGAGCAATATTTTGATGGTAGTAGCCAAGCTGGAAAGAACCCTGCTCGGCAAGGGTCAATCGCGCGGGAAGTGTTTCCCCAAACTTGTCCATGATGTCACGGATTTGATCTTCGAGATCTCTTGCGAGCCATCCTCTGTCGGATCGCAGCTTCTTCAAGTGGCTTTTCGACAAGCGAAGTAGAATCGTGAAAATAGACGCGGGGGTAGCCGCAGCAGAAACAAAATAGTGATCTTTAACAGTCGAGGCACCGTTCGCCTCTTTCTGCAGTTTTTCCAACACAGCAAACAATCGGCCGAGACAATACGGCACGTTGGTAGATTCTCGATTTAAGGACATGGTCAATACCTCCTTCGGCACCTGCGGGTGCGTGTTTTTTAAATAAAAAGCCTTTATGATGGCGGCGCGGCCGCGGGTGATTTCCCGTTCAGCACGAATTCGCAGGATCACGCCATTCAAAAGTGTCGCCGGATACGGCGTATCGGTCAGAATAGAACGAAGCACGTCTCCCGCCATATTGGGAACGGGGGACTTATCTTTGGATTTTTTGTTTACAGTTTCGTCCAACATTTTCCAAACGGGGAGGTTCTCGTAGTCATCATACACAGGCCGAACCATCCTCAACCGCTCCTGATGCGCCCATACGTTCTTCAAAAACGCACCAAACGTGTTTTGATAGAAGAATCGCACCGACAACCGGGCCGCGTTGGGAGACAAACCCAAAATGTAAAAGGGACAATCAGGATCGAGCCTTGTCCCGTCAAACTCTACAGGAATTCCTTCGGCTAACGCCTTAATCTTTTTCCATAGTTCATCCTTAGTGTAATTGGCGGGAGGATCATCGTCGAAAGCAAAGCCAACCAACTGTTCGCCTGCTGTATCGTCTCCATTCATCCAAAACAATACCGTGGTTTCTCCAACACGGATATGGCGGTCGGGATCCTTGATCAAGTAATTCAAGGCGGAGGTGTAGGCAAAGGAAGCATATTTTCCCGTAGGCGCATTCAAATTCTGTTCCTTGCCATAAGATGTAAACGCCGGGGCATTGAAGGAAACCAATGCGGCTCCCGAAGACTGGGCACCGACAAAGCCTCGGATTTGAGGATGAGTTTTCTCCACAATGCCATAACGTCCTGTCACCAAGCAGTATCCCTCGTCCACGCCACAATCGCTATAATACTGATCCCAAGCCTCCGCAATCACTCGGTCATCCGAAGCCAGCTTGCTTTCGTATCGAAACAGCAAGTTGCCACCCGAAATGATATCGTCGTAAGCGTCCTTCAAGGCGGGATGATTCTTGGCCTTTTCGGGATTCCAGCCATCAAAGAACGCAAGGATCGCCCGTGCGGTATCCGAATCTGCATGATCCAATATGGTATGATGCAGTTCCCTACAAGCATCGAAGCATTCTTTGGTACGTTGGGGCTTTCCTTTACTATCCACTCCAAGCAGGTATCCCGAATGGTCACAAAGGAAATTGGATTCTACACCAACGGTGCGGGACACTTGCGCAGGACACATGCGAGGAACAGGCTTGGAAACTGTCTTTTTGCCGACGGTTACATCCGCCATAGTGTGTCTCGCACCCAACAGCTTCCCTTCCCGATCAATATCAAGGATATAGGAAACCGGCACCTGCATCCACCCAACGGGAGGCATTTCCCCGCGAGCGGCCATACTCTCATAAAATTCAACCAACGCTTGCAGAATCATCCGATCACCTCCCCCGAATCACGGGTCGGCACACGCAAAACCCCGTCTTCCATCACGGCGCGGAAGAAAAGGGGGCGGATATCCTCTTTTCTCGTATAGTCCATGTCCCATAACATGAATCCGAGGTCACGCCGCCCCATCAACTCCTCGGGGCAGGGCGGAATGCTCTCACAAGGAGCAAAGAAAACGGGAAACTCTCTGGTGCCGAAATAGGGCTGATGGTAGAACGCCCCCTTTTCGATACGCCGTCGGATCATATCACAAAATTTGCCCGGATTGTCGCTTGGAGCCGCCTTGGCGGTCATATCGAAGTGCGCTTCTATGACGTAATGGACGTTTTTCAGAACCATAGCGGCTCTCTGTTGGATATCCTCTGATGTGGCGATATATAACTCCCCCTGCCCTTTATCCATCACCGTTCTGGCACTCCTTGCACTCATCGTGGACTTAACTTCGTTCCGTCGTATGTTCGTGAATCGGATGGGGGCGCATACGTGGATACGATCAATGCGATACACCAAACCGGGATGCCAGAAAACGGCTTCCAATATCCCCCTCGCCGCAGAAGGTGTCATAATATCGTAACTGACGCGCTCGGTCTTCATCTCGGGACGGGTAAACAATGCGTAATCCCCCCAAACCTCTAACTTGATAGACACGGAATCACTCCTTTCTAACCATCGATTATTTATATTATAACACATTTTTCTCGCTTTGGAATCGTATTTGCTCATTTTCATTTGTTCAAATCATCCTATTGACCATTTTCGGCATCTCGGTCAAAAAATCCAATATGCTTTTGTGTATATTTTTGACAAGAAAAGTCACCCCGCCATCGCGAAGTGACTTTCACTATTTCAAATAAATAAGGCTTTTCCTTGGTCCACCTTCATCGAAAGCCCCGTCCGCTCGTCGTACATCTCCTCATTCAGGAGAACATACACATCGCCGTCCAGCGCTTCCACATCGCCGGCGGTCACCAAATCTTTCAGCTTGTTTGGGTAAACCGTCACGCCGAATCGGCCCAATTTCCGCATCAAGGTACGGTTGATCAGACCGCTTCGGTACTGTTCGATCAAAGGGCGTGACTCCTCGGTGGGGATATAGACCGTAACCGCATTGGAATCGATCATATGGAATCTTTCTGCTATATCCGCAAAGGGCAGCGTGCGGTTTTTCATCATGTTCATGATTCGTTGTGCATCCTTCGCCTCGTCCCCCTTCAAAAAAAGAAGTTCCTCAAAGTAACGGCGAATCACTTGCTCGTCCGAGGGATCAGCGGTGCCGCTCCAAACGTAGTCACACGAATCGATGGCCGTATTTAACATGGTTGGTGTTTTCCATTCCGCTTTGAATACCGTTACCACACTTTCCTTGCGGGGATTCTTCCCGTTCCGGTTGCATCGCCCGGCGGCTTGCAGGATGGAATCCAGTCCGGCGAATTCACGGTACACGGTGGGGAAATCCAGGTCCACGCCTGCCTCGACCAGAGAAGTAGAGATCACGCGGCAAGGTTCACCCGCCGCAAGTCGCTCGCGGATGATAGCCAACTGCTTCTGCCGCTCGGCGGGAGGCATCAAGGTGGAGAGGTGGAATCGTCCTTCCTCCGCTAAAAGCCCGTACATATCTTGGGCGGCCTCGCGGGAATTGACAATACAAAGCACCTGCCTTTGCAAATTCAACTCCTCGGCCAGCTCCGCCTGAGTCAGCTTCCCACTCTTCCTGAATGTGACGCGCTTGAATATGTCTCCCCTGCGTAATTCAGGCGGACAGATTTCCCGGGGCGTCTTTTTCAGATATTCTTCAAAAAGAGAATCCAACGCAGGTTGTGTAGCTGTACACAGCACCGCGGTGACGTTGTAAACTCTGGTCAATTCTGAAATGGCATACACACAGGGATAGAGACAGGGGATGGGCAACATCTGCGCCTCATCAAAGATCACCACGCTGTTCGCAATGTTATGAAGTTTGCGACAGCGAGACGGCTTATTGGAAAACAGGGATTCAAAAAACTGTACCGCCGTAGTCACAATGATGGGCATATCCCAGTTTTCAGAGGCGTACTTCAACTGTTTTTGTCTGTCATCAAGATTTCCATCCTCTCCATCATCATAAGCAATCCCACTGTGATGCTCCAAAACCACATCCTCGCCCAGGATCTCCCGAAACACCTCGGCTGTCTGCTCGATAATGGCGGTGTACGGGATCACATATATAATGCGATCCTTCCCCATTCGTCGCGCGTGGCGAAGGGCAAAAGCCAACGAGGAGACCGTCTTCCCTCCGCCCGTAGGAACGGTCAAGGTAAACAGGGAGTCC
This sequence comes from Eubacteriales bacterium, assembly GCA_045633025.1. Classification (GTDB taxonomy): domain Bacteria; phylum Bacillota; class Clostridia; order Oscillospirales; family CAG-272; genus CAMEON01. Next base: position 4,240 of record JAZQXS010000048.1, read on the forward strand.
CGGTCTTCCTCGCCACACACCTTACAGGTATCCAGGATCTTGCAACGAATCGCATTCAGCTCATTTTTGGGTGGATACCAGTTCCGCGTATATTCATCCAACCGACGGTTCAACTCATCCCAATTCGCTGTGATGATTTCCCGAGACTCCCCCATAAAGGATGCCGTGTCCAAAAAGTCCGCATCTACAAGGCAGGAATAAAGCATGCGGGTAAAAAACATCCCCTCACAGTTGTCCTTCACGTTGGGAGCCGGCGGCATTTTGGGAGGCAGGTTGATCTCATCTTTCCATTTGCTATACTCGTATTTTTTGTGATTTTGGTAGCGTCTTAACCGTCCGTAAAAGGTATCAGAATCCGCCATATCATCTCGGACACCTACGTTCATCAGTCCTCCGTGATGCCCCATTACGCACATGGCGGCGTAGGCTTGTCTTTTTCCCCAGCATTCGATGGCTCCCGCCGAGGCATGATCGACCTTGGGACCGTTTTCCCAAATACGTTTTTGGAAGCCCTCCGAATACTTTCCAATATCATGCATCAGGCCACAAAGCTTCCCGGCATCCTCTGCACCAAAGCATTTTGCGTAAGAAGCACACAGGGAAGCAGTTCCCTCCAGGTGCTCCTTGATAGTTTGATACTGGCAGTCATCAATACAATATCCAACATTGGTTTTATGCGCAATATATACGGGTTGATTCACGATTATCTCCGCCTTTCTGAAAATGGCAAGGATTCAAATATCCAAATCCATTTATATTATAATCCACCCAAGCCTGCTTGTCAAGATAAATGTTGGTCAGAGCCGAAAGCATAGTTCCAACACCGCTCAAGAACAAATTGTTTTCGATACAGTTTATTCGCAAACTCTGGGGTCAAAATGGGGTCAAACTCCAACCTCAAAAAAGAGTCCTTCCCCACTTTGGCTCCAAAAAGCAAGAAAAAACACCCGAAATCAATGCGTGATGTTCTTAGCTGAGAAATCATAAATAACCTTACTTGATTTAATCCGCAGAAAACAAATAATTAACCCCGACAGATTTTAAAGTCTGTCGGGGATTATTATTAAAACCAATATTCTTTCATCTTTGACAAAAACTCTTTCGTTATAGGGAAACCGGAATGTTCGCCTAAAACGGAATCTACCCCACAATAGGGACATTCCGCTGTTCCTTTTGAATCAGGAATCCAGTCTTTGATTTCAACAGGATCAAAAATTTCCAAGCAATAAAAACAACCGCATAGTTTGTCTTTCTGCAATTCTTCTTTGTGATTTGATGAAAATTGATGTGCTACAATGATATCGTTACTATCCATATCTCTTGCCTCTTTATCGCAAGTTTCGCCTTTGTATTACAAAAGGCTTCGGGCAAAGCCATACCCCTAAGGTAGCACGTATCAAAGGCTCCCTCCGGGAGGGAGCTGGCGCCGAAGGCGACTGAGGGAGAGCACGTTATCATAAAGTTAGCACAACCCCAAGGTCACGCAGGCTCCTTCCACCGCTAACGCGGTCCCCCTCCCTCTCGGAGGGAGGCTTTCCGTTAGCCCTATTATACTACAAATCGGCAGAGAAAACAAGTTCTCTGCCGAAATTTTTGTGCTACTAATTCTCCGTTAAGAACAACAGAGAAATGATTTCAGGTGTTTTTTTGGTTGCGGGGGTGGGACTTGAAAGGCCCACTCGCGTCGCGTGTCGTTTTCTGCGCCATACGCTGTATGGCTTGAAAGCCTCCCGCTTTGGCTCCACCGTTCCTAACCGAGCCACACTGTGGCTCGGTGTCGTCACTAACCCACGACCTCCGGCCGCTTCGCTGCCAAAGACCTTGCTGAAAGTTCGTGTTCGACTCTCTGCAACCAAAAGAAAAGGTAGCACGTCGTGCTACCTTTTCTTTTGGTTGCGGGGGTGGGACTTGAACCTCACGGCCTCCGGGTTATGAGCCCGACGAGCTACCATCTGCTCTACCCCGCGATAAATATGAAATTTGGTGTGGTGCCGGTGACCGGTCTCGAACCGGTACGATACTCTCGTATCACGGGATTTTAAGTCCCGGGCGTCTGCCAATTCCGCCACACCGGCAGAACCGCCGCAAACGCATCGCGCTGACGACTTCTATATTATAGCACAACGTTTCGGATTTGTCAATAGGTTTTTGAAAAATAATTCAAATATTTTTTGCTTTTTTTCGACGCTCTCTGTTGGCGGCCTTTTGCGGCGCGGCGAGATCATTCCCCGCCGCACTGCAGAATCACGACCTCCCGCCGATTGAACAGCCGAGGCACCGCGGGCACCGTATTGGACACCCCGCGGGAGATGACCAGCCTCCCCTCGTGCACTCCCGACGTATATTTCGGGAACAAGGATTGGTCGGGGGCGTAGACCCCGCGGCCAAAGAGCCGCCACTGCCCGCCGTGGGCGTGCCCCGATACGATGAGGTCGATGTCGTAGGGGCGGAGGTAACGGTCGAAATACTCGGGATGATGGCAGAGCAGGAGCTTATACCCAGGCCTTTGCGCGAACGCCTCCAGCCAATCCAAGCGAGGCACCCAGCCGGGATTGAGCAATCCCGAGCCCATACCGCCAATGGTCATTCCCTGCCACGTCACGAAGGATTCGTCCAGCAGCGTCGCGCCGCTCGCCTCGATGATCTCCCGCCATTTCAGCGGCAGGACGAAGGGCGCAAGCTCCCCCTCCCCCGCCAGCTTGGCCTTGTAGATGCGGCCGTGACAGCCGCCGATCTCGTGGTTGCCGAAGGAATAGAAGGTGGGCGCGATGGCGGCGCATTCCGCAAGGAGCCCCAGCCCCGGACGCTCCGCCGGGGTTTTATCCTCCCGCAGCCACTCGGTGAGGTCGCCGGGGATCAGAATAAGATTGGGGCGCTCCCGCCGCAGGATGGAGAGGATCTCCCTGTAGGGACAATCGTGCAGGTCGGCCACCACGGCGGCCTTGAAGGAGACGCAGGGGGAGGGGGATGCCAGCGTATAATAGGTGGTCTTCATGGCAATCCGGCCTCCTTTCCGCCCCGACGCTGACCGAGGATGCGCGCCGTCAGCCAAACCGTCAGATGCAGGAATGCGATCCCGAACACCGCGCCGCAGAAATCCAGGATCACGTCCCCCACCCGCGCGCCGCGATCCGCAAAGAGCTGGTGGAGCTCGTCGGAGGCGGCGTAGAGCAGGCAAAAGGCGGCGGGGATGAGCCATGCTTG
>JAZQXS010000049.1:0-3878 GCA_045633025.1 Eubacteriales bacterium
TGGATCTCAGCCTCGGGCGCGATGCGGCGCACCTCTGCGACGCAGGCATCCACAACGGTCGGCTCACAGCCCGCATGGGTGACGAAAATATGATTCTTGATAACGTCCGACGCATCGCCCAAGCGGTCATCCACATACTTAGGCAGAACCGCGCCAAACTTGCCGCGATACTTCTTCCCCACGCCCATCTTGCCGTCCTTGACTACGATGCAGGGCTTGAGCGAGAGCATATTGGCGCCGAAAGCCGCCAGAGCCGAGCAACGGCCGCCCTTATGTAAGAATTCCAGGCTGTCGATGATGAAGGAAGCGTCTACGCAGGGAGCCAGACGGTTGCATTCCTCCACGATCTCCTCGGGCGTCTTGCCCTCCGCGGCCATTTCGCAGGCATGGATCACCAGCAGACCGCCGCCGGTGGACAGGTTTCGGCCATCCACCACGTATGCGCGCTCGCAGGCCTCGGCGGCCAGACGGGCGTTGTTATGGGTAGAGGACATATCCGAGCTGATGGTAAAGAAAATGATCGACGCGCCGTTAGCGGTATGCTTCTTGAAGAATTCCTCGCAAACGGCAATATTGACGGCCGAGGTTTTGGGCAACTCCCCGGTCTTTTCATAATGCTCATATACAAAGTCGGGGGTAATGTCCACGCCGTCGGTATACTGACGCTCTCCCAGCGTCACGCCCAGGGGCAGGATTTGAACACCGTACCGCTCGACCAGCTCGGGGGAGAGATCGCAGGTACTGTCAGAGGCAATCACAATGTTTGCAGACATGGCAGATTATCGCTTTCCGTGACGAAAGCATCCTTTCTTTGAAATTCGGTTATACGTTGCTTGTATTGTAACACAGAATTATGAACGGGGGTTTACATTTTTTCGAAAGTATTGTGACAAAGACGTTGATTCGTCAACCTTCTTCGCTTTTCCGTCAATTCAGAATATTTCCCGCCTGCGCGTACATCTGCTCCACCGTTTTTTTCAGCTTCGGGTGCTCCGCAAGTCCGGGATCCTCCTCCAAAAGCTCCTTGGCGTGCGCAAAGGCGTGGTTCATAAGCTCGGAATCCGACCACGTATCCGCCAGGCGAAACCCACCGCTCTGGCGGATCTCCGCTCCGCCGGAGGGCGCCAGGAAATCGCCGGGGCCGCGTTGCGCCAGATCCTTTTCGGCGATCTCGTAGCCGTCGTAGGTGCTTCGCATGACCTCCAAGCGGGCTTTAGCCGTCTCGCCGCCTCCGTCGCGGATAAGAATGCAGTAGGATTTGCGGGTACCGCGTCCCACACGACCGCGGAGCTGATGCAGTTGGGAAAGACCAAACCGCTCGGCATTCTCCACCAGCATAAGGCACGCGTTGGGTACGTTGACCCCCACCTCGATAACCGTGGTGGACACCAGAACCTGCACCCGTCCTGCGGCGAAGTCCCCCATGACTTTGTCCTTGTCGGCGGGCTTCATCTTGCCGTGAACAAAGGCTACGGTCAGTTCGGGGAGACGCTCTTGCAGATCGGCGGCGTACTGCACCGCGGCCTTCAGCGGACGCTCTCGCGCGGCGGCCACCGTTTCCATCGTCAGTTGCTCGCCAAAATCTGCGGTCAACGGAATGAGGGAGGGATCCGAGGCATCCTCGTCCGGGGATTCCTCCACCGCCGGGCAGACCACGTAGACCTGCCCCCCTTCAGCCGCATTCTTGCGGATAAAGGCATCCAAGCGGGCGCGGTAGCTCTCGTCCACCACGAAGGTATCCACCCTCTGCCGTCCGGGCGGCATTTCGTCAATGCGCGAGACCTCCAGATCCCCGTACAGAACCAGCGCCAGCGTGCGGGGAATGGGGGTCGCCGACATGACCAACAGATGGGCGTTGGCGTTTTTTTGCGACAGAGTCGCCCGCTGATGAACGCCGAAGCGGTGTTGCTCATCGGTCACCACCAAACCGGGCGCGGCGAACTGCACCCCCTCGGACAGGAGAGCCTGCGTACCGATGACCACGTCCAGCCGTTCGGCAGGGTCGCTTGATGCCAGCGCGGCGTAGATTTTCCGCTTTGCGGCGGCGGTGGTATGCCCCGTAAGCAGAGCGCCGCGGATGCCCAGCTTCTCAAAAAGGGGGAGCAGGTCTGCGGCGTGCTGGGCAGCCAGGATCCCCGTGGGCGCCATCAGGGCGGCCTGTCTGCCCGCCTTGACCGCCACGTACATAGCCGCCGCGGCGCAGACCGTCTTACCGCAGCCCACGTCGCCTACGATCATGCGGTTCATGGCCACGTCAGAGGCCATATCCCGCCGCAGATCGGAAAGGGCTCTGGATTGCGCCCCCGTCAGTGCGTACGGGAGGGCGGAGAGGAATTTCCCCATGACATCCTCGCTGACGGCGCAAATCGGCGCCCCCGTAATTTTGGCGGCGCGTCCCACCGTACCCAGCCCCAGGGCAAAGCGGAAGAACTCGTCAAAGGCCAGCCGCCGCTTGGCGGTATGGAGAGTGGAGAAATCCTCGGGGGCGTGTATCTCCCGCAGGGCATAGCCCAGGGTGCAAAGTCCCTCGGCGGCGCGGATACGCTCGGGGAGGGGATCCTCCACCTGCGCCGTAGCCGGAAGCGCCTGACCGATATGACCCGTAATCATTTTATTACTGATCCCATCGGTCAAGGGATAGACGGGATACAGCGCGGGCAACGCCCGTCCCTCCACGTAGGGCTCAAAGGCGGGGGCGGTCATGGCGAACCGCTCCTTCCCTGCCCGCTCTACCTTACCGTAGAAGCGGAAGGTAGCCCCGATGGTAAAGGTATTGCGCAGGTACTCTTGATTGAAAAAGGTGATCTCGCAGGTGCCGCTGTCGTCGAAGGCGCGGAACTTGCAGAGGGTCATGCGTCCCTTGACGCGGGTGACGCGGGGCTCGGTGGAAACCGTGAGCAGGGTGGGCATCCGCGCCCCCGATTTGAAGGGCTCCTCGGAGGCCTCGGCCAGCATACGGATGTCGCCGCGGTGCTCGTAGGCGCGGGGGAAGTGGTAGAGCAGATCCTCCACGGTGTAGATGCCCAGCCGTTCATAGGCGGCCTTACGGGCGGAGCCTACGCCGGACAGGGCGGATATCGGGGTATGCAAATACGGCATAGAAGCTCCTTTCCTAAGCAGTTTTTGGGGCTCTCCCCTCAAAACTCCCGCTCGAATCCCAGATAGCGGGTACCTTGAAACGTGAGGGTTCCGCGGTCTCCCTCGCAAAGGAGGCCAAATTCACCACCGGGGATGACCAGCTCCAGACGGTCGCCGCTCTCGAACTGGAAGGTGGCGTAGTAGCTGGTATGGACATGATCGCGGCTACGGGAGCGATGATCCCGCTTGGCCACCACGGTGGCCGAAACGGAGAGGCGGGGGGATTGGTTATTGCGATGGTTCTGACGGAGCATGGTAGCAAACACGTAGACGAATATTCCGATGACGAAACAGAAAACCGCCGCAAACATCAACGGAAATATGGAAAACATAACGCTCATACGAGGCCTCCTTATGGGAACGGAGCGCCCTGCGTGGAACACAGGGCGCAGAATCGATGACTTTTCTGAAACAGACGGTTATCCGATAACCTTCTCACCGCCGTCCCAGATCACGCGAACCTTGACGGGGCTGTCGCACTTGACGGTGATGACGGGCTCGGACTTGGTATCCTCGCGCGCCTCGCAGATGAGGTCTACGAAGCGGCCGCCGAAGGGATACTGCTCGATACCGTGCTTTTCGGTGAGGTTGACCCGCCAGACGATCTCATCGTTCTTGGCATCGGCCTGAATACCGAAGACGTACTCGAACATGACCGCCACGGGAATGATTCCCGTCCAGCCCACAAAGTCGGGTCTTGCCCAGCCCTCCTTGGGGTATTCGGGGGCGTAATTTTCCCA
>JAZQXS010000050.1:0-3283 GCA_045633025.1 Eubacteriales bacterium
AGGTAGACCACACCGTGAAGAGTATGGATGGCATCTGTGGAAGGAACAAGCTTCGGAATCATAAAAGACCACTCCTTTCGGTATTTTCTCAAGATCCGAACATACGGCACGCCTTCACGGCGCGATTCCAACCGGCCTTCAAACGAGCGCGGTCTTCCTCGGACATTTGGGGAGTGAAGGTATCACCGACAGCAGACAAAAGCGCAGATACAGCGGCTCGGGACGGGTACATCCCCACAGCCAAGCCCGCCAGGGCGGCGGCGCCCCATGCGGTCGCCTCAGCAGAGGCGGGGCGGGTGACCGTCACGTTAGACAGATCGCTCTGGAATTGCATGAGCAGACGATTTCGGGAGGCGCCCCCGTCCACCTTGAGGGATGTAATGGCGGCGGAGCGCTTCATAGATGCCATATCCGCCTGCATGGACGCGAGCACGTCCTCGGTCTGATAGGCTACCGCCTCCAGCGCGGCGCGGATGATGTGATCCTTCCCTGTTCCGCGGGTCAGACCAAAGATGCTTCCTCGGGCGTGCATATCCCAATGGGGAGCGCCCAAGCCGGTAAAGGCAGGCACCACGTAGACACCGCCGTTGTCGGGAACCTTCGCGGCGAAATATTCGCTGTCTCTGGATTCAGTGATGAAATGAAGCTCGTCCCGCAACCATTGCACCACCGCACCTCCCACGAAAACACTGCCCTCCAGCGCGTACTCCATGGGCTGGCCGGCCTCGGTGGCGGCGACGGTAGTGAGCAGGTCGTGCTCCGAAAGGACGGGCTCCCGCCCCGTATGAGTCAGCAAAAAGCACCCCGTTCCGTATGTATTCTTGGCCTCTCCGGCCGAAAAACAGCCCTGGCCGAACAGCGCCGCCTGCTGGTCGCCCGCGATGCCCGCGATGGGAATGCGCGCGCCCATAATGTCGGCGTAGCCGTAGATCTCGCTGCTGGAGCGGATCTCGGGGAGCATGGATCGGGGAATATCCAACAGCTTCAGCATCTCGTCGTCCCACTCGCCTGTTTGCAGATTCATGAGCATCGTGCGGGAGGCGTTGGTGCGGTCGGTCACGTGGATGCGTCCCTCGGTCAGCTTCCAGCAGAGCCAGGTGTCCACCGTACCGAACAGCAGTTCCCCCGCCTCGGCGCGGGCGCGGGCGCCCTCCACGTTGTCGAGGATCCATTTGAGCTTAGTGCCGCTGAAATAGGGGTCGAGGCGCAGTCCCGTCCGACGGCGGATAAAGTCCGCGTGCCCCTCCCGCGAGAGCATCTCACAGAGCTCCGCGGTGCGGCGGCATTGCCAAACGATGGCGTTGCACACAGGCTTCCCCGTGTGTTTATCCCAAACAACGGTGGTTTCCCGCTGGTTGGTCAGCCCCAAGGCGGCGATCTCGGCAGGATCGATACCGCTTCCCGCGATGCACTCGGTCATAGCGGCGTACTGGTTGGCGTAGATGACCATAGGGTCGTGCTCCACCCAGCCCGCGCGGGGGTAAATTTGAGGGAATTCATGCTGGGCGGTGGCCACCGTCCTGCCCTCGCGGTCAAACAGAATGGCGCGGGCGGAGGTGGTGCCCTCGTCCAGGGCAAGGATGTATTGCTTCATGGGGGCTCCTTTCTGGTTCCATAATTTGATTTGCATGATATGTATATTATACAACATATCGTATGAAATTGCAATATCCTTTGGGAAATTTCTCTATTCTTTCCACAATGCAAAACCCCCGCCGAATGGCGGGGGCTCTGCATACGATATGCAAGGGTTATTGCCCGAAAAGAGCCTGAAAATCCTCCCGCTCGCGGAGGGGCGCAAAAACGGGGGCCGTGAGGGCAGTTTCGCAGACATAGTCCTTTATGGTCACCTCTTCATAACGGCGGCCATCGTGATTCTCGGTATAGCCGTCGAGCAAGGGACAGGTATAGACCTCCACCTCGCTGTGGTAGACCTGATCGAATTGTTCCGCATGCTCCTTCGCGTCAGCCAAAAGATCGGCGGCCTCGTCATACCGTCCATCGCGGGCGGCAACCTTGGCCCGATTCAGGTTGAGCAGACTCAACTTGGCGTAAAAATGCTGGTAGTTCCCATCGGGAATGATGGCTCGTATGATGGCCTCCTCCGCATCCATCGCCGCCACGCTGAGGTTCCTTTCAGCGTACCGAAAGGCATCGAGAGCACAGAGCAACCGCAACAGGGATTTATAGAGGATCCCCTTCTGCAGCTTGTCCAGCTCATCCCCCTTCAGGCACCAGGAAAGCAGCTCATCGCGGCTGGTTTCGGCATCCTCGGGATACATCATGGCATATTTTTTGGCCTCGTTCGGATCATCCAGACTCATGTATGCATGTACCAAGCCCGAGATGGCCTTGTTGCGGAGAGCGGACTCCTCGCAGTTTTCCAAAATAAACAGATTATGACGTACCGAGCTTTCCAGCAGTTCCCGATCCATCTCATCACCGTCTCCCACAAACCATTCGTTGGTTGCCAACCAGTACAAATACCGAAAATCCCCGGGATATTCCGCCACCGCCTGCCGCGCGATCTCCAGGTCAGCCTCCCAATCCTTTTTCCAAAACTCGTGATATTCCGCATCAAAATACGCCTTGCGCTCGTCGGTGCACGGGGGATTCAGCCCCAACAGCTCGTCAGCCGTCACGTGGAGCAATCGAGTCAACGGTCCGATCAAGGAGAGGTCGGGACAGCTTGCCCCACATTCCCACTTGGAAACCGCCTGGTAGGAAACGCCGAGATAGTCCGCCAGCTTTTCCTGGGTCAGGTCGTTCTGTTTTCGCAGAGCTTTGATTCTTTCGCCAATAGTCATGTAATCACCTCGTTATTTGTATTCGAATCCGGATTCTGACCATATTATAGCACACGGCGCGGACAAATACAATAACTTATTTTTTGATGGGGATGCAACCTGCGGTTGAGATTGTCGGTGAGAGGTATTCATACCTAAGTAGGGACCGGCGTCCCCGATGGTTCACAAACGCTCTGCCTTTTACAGACCGTAACCGAACACGCTCGGAGGGACACCGATCCCTACAATCATGATATTCATACCCCCGTCAAAAACTCATACGCCACCTGCACCGCCTCGGTATCGGGACGGCAGGTGAGGGTGAAGGCGGGAATATCCCGCACGGTAGCGCCGATCAAGGCGGCGATCTCGGCGGGCTCGATGCCGCTCATGGCCACGCACTCGGTCATAGCGGCGTACTGGTTGGCGTAGATGACCATAGGGTCGTGCTCCACCCAGCCCGCGCGGGGGTAAATTTGAGGGAATTCATGCTGGGC
>JAZQXS010000051.1:0-3556 GCA_045633025.1 Eubacteriales bacterium
TGGTTTTGGCTAAGCTCATGGGCGTTCTGCTTCCCATCGGCGCTAAGCGGGTGGGACTTGACCCTGCCGTCATGGCTTCCCCCTTCATCACCACCGTGGTGGATACCTTGACCCTGCTACTGTACGTGGCGATCGCTTCGGTTGTGTTGCCTATTTGATCGGAATATGATGAACATGCGGGGGAACTTCTTGAGGAACTGCTTGCAGTTCGGTTCCCCCCGCACCCCCTTCAAGAACTAATACAGATCTTGAAAGCGAGGCCGTTCTTCCGCTTTCCCAATAACCCGGTGGGGAGCGACCCACGGTGAATGCTACTATCCATCCGTCAAACCGCGAGTAAATACAGACAATAATCCTCATTGAAAGTTTAGGGGATTCTTAAGGCTCCTTTTCAAAGGGGGCTTAATCCGCCGGAGTCACGCTCTACCATAAAGAAACGCTACCCATTCCTTGCGGATGGATAGCGTTTTTTGTATGATTCGGAATGCTCAATTTATGGCTTGGTGACTGGCCGCTGGGGGGTGTTTTCGAATTCGGCGCGGCGGGGTGTGTAGGGCTCGGTCGTCGAGAGCAGGTCGTTCTTGGCGGATATCTGCCGTACCTCAATGCTTTCTATTCCGGAGAGGGGGATGGTCGCATCGGAAAGATAAACGCGCAGAGTGGAGGCATCCACGAATTCGGTCTTCTGTTCCCGCTTGCCGTTCAGCGTGATCACGCTGTATTCCGTGAAGTGCGTTCCCTTTATGTAGAGGTAGCCGTCCTCCAGGAAGCATCCCGTTACGGTAATGGGACGGCTTCCCATGACCATATTCTCCATGACGGGATACGCGACGCCTCCGTAGGCCATGCGGTCTCCGTAGAGCACGTCGTATTCCAGAGCGGCCAGAAGGAGCAGGTACTCGGGATCGTCACGGTATGTACGGTGGAAGCGGTTCATCACGCCCTCGTTGTTGCCGATCATCTCCATGACGGTGGGGAAGATCTGGTAGGCGCACAGATCCTCGTCAGAAAGCTGTACGGGGGTCTCGTAGTTGGCGATGATGATATACTCTGTCTGGAACTCGGACATAGTAAAGGACACACCCTCGTCGTGGGCAATGCTGGGCAGGTGGTCGCCGTAGAATACCAGCACCGTGTCCTCCTCCAGCGCCATGACCGCTTCGTAGAGATCCGAGATGAAGCCGTCCATCTCGTTGAGCTGGTTGATAAAGTAGTTGAAGTGGCTGACTACCGTTTCGTTCTCCAGACCGCCCGTGATCAGAATATCGTCCTCAGCAGGCAGGTAGTCATCGGGGTATTTACCATGCCCCTGCACCGAGACGGTGTATACCAGGTCGGGCTCCTCGGTGGCGCCCAGCAGGTACAGGATCTCGTCGGTCAGAAGGGCATCGTGCGCCCAGTTGTTCTGATTGAAGGTGGGATTGGCGAAGTACTCAATGGAGGTGAAGGACTCAAAGCCCACGTTTTTGTAGACCTCGTTGCGGAGGTAGAAGGAGCCCTCATGGTTGTGGATGGCGTGGGTACGGTAGCCCGAGGCCAGCAGGTCATAGGCCAGCGTTTCACAGGTGGTTTCGGTCATGATGGAGCGGAAGGGATATTCTCCCGCGCCGAAGTCGGCCACCCGCATACCGGTCAGCACTTCGAACTCGGTGTTGACGGTTCCGGCGCCGATGACGGGCACCGTGAACAGCCCCGAAGGGTACTGCTCCTTGAGCTTGGTGAAGGTTGGAACAGGATCCTCAGTGAAGGTTACGCCCTCCATGTACTTGACGTCGAAGAAGGACTCAAGCTGGACGAAGATGACGTTGGGCTTGGAGGGGAGATCCTCCTCGCTGTCGCCCGAGGGAGAGCCGACCGGGCCGATGGCGGGGCGGGAGGGAAGATCCTCCAGAATGTCGGTAATGAGCTCCTCGCCGTATTCCAGGGGTCTGTCCACGCCCTTGTCGACCACGCTCATGCCAAAGCAGTAGGGGAAGCCGTAGTCATTGTAGGCGTTGGCCAGATTGGGAAACTGATCCGAAAGCTGACCCGTGGCGAACCCGGCCCAGAGAACCAGAGCAAAGCCGGCCAGCGCGGGGATCCAGGAGAGGAGGAACCGCTTCCATTGGATGGTGTGCTTTTTGACGCGGATGAAAAGAAAGACCAACGCCGCGACCACGCCCACGAGGAACGCGCAGATCAGGACGATTTGAATGGGGGTGAGGTAGGCGGTGATGATGGTGATAACGCTGAGGGCGATGGCTACGTCCACGGCGGTCAGGGGTGTGACACGGGACAGAAGCACGATGCACTGCGCTATTCCCAGCACCAACCAGGACAGGGTGAACAGCGCCAGACCCGCTATCCGCTTGCGGAAGAGCAGGGCGGGGAGGATGGTGCACAGGATGATGGCGTAGTTGGTGAGGTAGGCGAAGGGACTGGTTACCAGAAAAGCCAGCGTCGCCAAGAGGGAGCGGCGGGATAGGCATTCCACGAGAAAGGTCATGGCCGCCGCCAGGAGGAAGTAGAGGGGGAGACGATCCGGGTCGGAGATGATTTTCCATACCGCCGCGCGCCGATTGGAGGGGCGGGGGGGAGTTGTGGATTGATTCATAGATTCCTTTCTGATATATAGCGTATTTTTGTATAATTTGTACAAAGCAACATCTTCACAATTATATACTATCACAGTTTCCCGAAAATGTCAACCCTTTTTGTAAATCTTGATCAGATAAAAATTTTGGAACCGCCGGAGGGATCATTCCTCGCTGTCCGGTTCAGGCAAGATCAGAGGGCGGCGGTCGGGGAGGTGGAGCCCGTCCACTCCGTGAGCCTGCATGGCGTGGAAGATGCGGTGGCGCAGTCCCTTGTGTTGACGCTCCAGGGAAGCGAGGAGCTGCTTCATAGATTCCCGCTGGGTATTTTCGTTGGCGGGACAAGCGGATTCCACCACAGGAAGCTCCACGGCGGCGGCGAAGGCGCGCACCTCCTTTTCGGGGGTGTAGAGCAGGGGGCGGATGACCCGCAGATCTACGCGGGAGAGGTAGGTCACGGGCTGGAAACAGCCGATGCGCCCCTCGAAGAACAGATTGAGCATGAAGGTCTCCACCGCGTCATCGAAGTGATGACCCAGGGCGACGGTGTTACAGCCCAGCTCCTTGGCGGCGTTGTTCAGCGCGCCGCGGCGAAGCTTGGCGCACAGGGAGCAGGGATTTGCCTCCTTGCGCACGTCGAAAATGATCCGCGCGATCTCGGAGGGGACGACGTGGTAGGGAACCTCCAGCGATTCACACAGAGCGCGGATGCCTGCGTAAGGATCGTCGGGCAGGGTTTTGTACCGGTTGGCCTCAATGGCGCCGAAGCCCATATCCACCGTGACAGCGATGAGCTCGAAGGGCTGAGGGTAGAATCGACGCAGACCGGCCAGCGCGTGCAGCAGGGTCAGCGAGTCCTTGCCGGCCGATACGCCGACAGCGATCCTATCTCCCGCGCGGATCATGCCGTAATCGTCTACGGCGCGGCGGGTGTAGCTGAGTATATGCTTCATGTGATCCATAGTAAACTCCTTAAGGTGAGC
>JAZQXS010000052.1:0-6325 GCA_045633025.1 Eubacteriales bacterium
GGGACGGGATATTTATTCCCCCGCTAAGACCCAAACATGGGGCTACCGCTACGGCCCCACCATCATGGTGGAAGGGAATGTCTGTCACGCCTGGTTCGCCTCCCCCGGCGATGGCTGTGAGGCGGATTGGTTTACCTACCGCCGCTCCGAGGACGGCGGCAAGACCTGGAGTGACGAGCGCATGGTCATGGAGCCCGTTCCGGATTCCATCGACTGGTTCTCGGTCTGTGACCCCGCCGTCATCAAGTACGGTGAGTGGTACTACATGGGCTATACCTCCACCCTGTTCGCCAACGGCGGAGGTGTCTGTAATAACGCGTATATCGCCCGCTCCAAGAACCCCGACGGCCCCTTTGAGCGCTGGACGGGGAAGGGCTGGGGTGAGACCCGCGAAACCGATGCGGGTACCCTCCGCTGGATGGGGCAGCCCGCCCCCGTCGTCTACTTCGACGAGGATTGGCATAACTGGGGCGCGGGAGAGCCCTCCTTCGTCATCAAGGACGATATCCTCTACATGTACTACACCTGGTCTTCCAAGGATGCCGACGGCAACCCCGTCAGCGAGACCCGCGTGGCCACCGCCGATATCACCGACGAGAACTGGCCTGCGCGGCTGACGTTCCACGGAACTGCACTGAAGCGCCTGGGTGGCGGCAACGACTCCTGCGATATGGTCTTCTGCGAGGATCTGAACAAATTCATCGCCCTGTCCACCGACCTCCGTTTCTCGGAGGACAGCTATCTGGCGGTGTTCGAATCGGATGACGGCATCCACTACACACATGTCAACTGCATCAAATCCAACATCGGCTGGATGTGTCACAACTGTGGCATATCGGGCGACGAGCATCACCACATCAAATCAGGAGATACTATGCTCCTGTCCTATGCCTACGGAAACGAGTGGGGACGCTGGGCGACCCGTATGCACGAGTATTCTTTCGAGTCTATGGATGAGGATTTCTATGACGAGAGGCCTATTTCCAATATTCGCCGTGGCATTACCCCGTCGGATGAACCCGCCGCGTACAAGACGACCATCCTCTACATGGGCGACCACCACCGTCTCCGCCTCCGCGTAGGAGACACCGCCGAAATCCCCGCCACCATCGGTAACGTCGTCTACGATATGCGCCGTACCCCCGGAGGCGTGACCTACTCCAACTACGATCCCGCCATCGTGGAGATCCGCGGAGATATGGCCACGGCCAAGCAAGCAGGCTACACCTACGTCCGCGCCGACCGCGACGGTTGCTTCTGTGAATTCCTCATCACCGTGCTCGGAAAGGACGAGGACAAGCCCCTGCAGTGGCAGGATTGGAAGCCCTATCCCGAGAAGGAGACCGTGGCCTTCGCGCCCATGATCTCCGCCTACTCCGCCTCCCTGTCCAAGCGGGAGATGAAGCAGATCCGCGGGATGGCCACCTACGCCGACGGCTGCCGTTTCGAGCTCTGCGGAAACGACGGCGTGACCTACGTTAACCATAACCCTGAGCTGTTCGAGATCCGCCCCGACGGCAATGTCCTGCCTACGGGACAGATCGGGACGGGCAGGATCACGGCTGTCAGCGGCGCCTGCTCCTTTGACGTGACGTTTACGGTAACCGTTTGACCGTTTGACCGTTTAACCGTTCGGACGGGAAAAACTTTTCCGACCCGTAAAAAAATCGCAAAAAAAGAGGAATGTTTACAAAAAAACTGTATATGTTTTCATGGATTTATAGTATAATAGTATGAATCTACACAGACGAGGTGATTTCACATGAATCAGCAACCGAAATATCGCAGAATTCTCCTCAAGCTCTCGGGTGAAGCTCTGGCCAACGGCGGTGGGAGCGGCATCCTGGACTTTGCGTTCATCGACAAAATAGCCGCCGTGTTGCAGAAATGCCGCGAGGCCGGCGTGGAGATCGGCGTCATTGTGGGCGCCGGCAACATCTGGCGCGGCGTGACCGGCTCGGTCAAGATGCAGAGGACCCGCGCCGATCATATGGGTATGCTGGCGACGACCATGAACGCCATCGCCCTCCAGGATGCATTCCTTCGGAACGGCCTGGATACGGTGGTCATGTCCGCCGTGGAGATGGATACCTACGCGGATCACTACTCGGCCAGACACGCCGACCGCCTTCTGAAGGAAGGGAAGATCGTGATCTTTGCGGGCGGTACCGGCTCGCCCTACTTCTCCACCGATACGGGCGCCGCCCTGCGCGCCGCCGAGATCGGAGCCGACGCCATGCTCATGGCCAAGAATATTGATTACATATACACCGCCGATCCCCGCAAGGATCCCACCGCCACGCCGATCTATGACGTGACCTACGACGAGATCCTCGAGCGCGATCTCCGCGCCTTCGATATGTCCGCCGTGATCTTCTGTAAGGACAACAACATCGAATCCTACGGCTTCGGCCTGGCCGACCCCGAAAACATCTACCGCGCCGTGATGGGCGAGCCCGTCGGCACGCGGATGCATAATTGAACCATTATAATTTGCTCATACACAGAAAGGAACAAAAACCATGAAGTACGATTCCAAAGCCCTCGAATCCAGAATGCAGAAGGCCATCGCCGCCTACGAGAACAACCTCGCGGACGTCCGCGCCAGCCAGGCAAACGCCGCTGTCCTCAACCGCGTCACCTTCGATTACTACGGCGCACCCACCGCGATCAAGGATATGGCCAGCATCTCCGTGTCGGATGCCCGCACCCTGGTCATCACTCCCTACGATAAGTCCACCCTGAAGGCCATGGAGAAGGCCATCCAGACCTCTGACGTGGGTATCAACCCCCAGAATGACGGCACTGTGCTCCGCCTGGTGTTCCCCCAACTCACCGAGGAGCGCCGTAAGGCTCTGGCCAAGCAGGTCAAGGGCATGGGCGAGGAGGCCAAGGTGGCCGTCCGTAACACCCGCCGCGACGCCATGGATGAGATCAAGAAGGCCAAGAAGGACAGCACCATGACCGAGGACGAGGTCACCGCCGCCGAGAAGGTCATCCAGGACGTGACGGATAAGTTCATCAAGCAGGTGGACGTTCTGACCGCCGCCAAGGAAAAGGAGCTCATGGCAATCTGAGTCCATCACATAGAACGCGGAAGGGGCGGGTGCTGATGCCCGTCCCTTCATGCATAGAACGCAGAAAGGGAAGAATCATGGCTCTTTTTTCCAAGGATACCAAAGATATTCCGAAGCTCGACGGAAATTTCCGCCACATAGCCTTTATCATGGACGGCAACGGCCGCTGGGCGAAAAAGCGGGGGATGCCCCGCGAGTACGGCCACAAGGCGGGCGCCGAAACCTTCCGCAAGATCTGCTCCTACTGCCACGACGTGGGCTTCAAGGCCGTCACGGTCTACGCGTTTTCCACAGAGAACTGGAAACGACCCCGGCATGAGGTGGATGCCATCATGAATCTTTTGGAGGCATTCCTGAACGAGCTCATGCGGGATCACGAAACATACCACACCCGTATCCGCTTCATCGGAGATTCCTCGGTGTTCTCCCCCGCCTTGAAGGAGAAGATCGCCTACGCGGAATCCCTTAACCCCGATTCGGATACCATCATCAATATCGCCCTCAACTATGGCGGCCGCGCCGAGCTGACGCGCGCCTTCCGTACGCTGGCTGCCAAGGGAATGACCGACGTCACCGAGGACGATATTTCGGCGGCGCTGTATACCCACGAGAGCGGCGACCCCGATATGATCGTCCGCACCGGCGGCGATCTCCGCATATCCAATTTCCTGCTCTGGCAGGCGGCCTACGCCGAGCTCTACTTTACCGATAAGCTCTGGCCTGACCTGACCACTCATGACGTGGACGACATGATCCGCGACTTTTATTCTCGCAAACGCCGCTATGGAGGTCTGTGATCTCCGCGTTTCCCATATAATTCATAAAACCGTAAAGGAAGTACCGTCATGCGTATTCGAATCCTGACCGCCGTGATCGCGTTTCTCGTCTTTCTGCCGTTCCTGATCTTCTCCGATACGCCCGCGTTCCCCATCGCCATGGCGATCTGCGGTCTTGTTTCGACCTTTGAGATGATCCGCTGTGTGGGACTACATAAGAACCTGTTCGTGTCCGTTCCCCTGTACCTGCTTGCGGTGGGAACCCCTCTGTCCATGCGCTTTTGGGGCATTGAAAACACCCTCCCCGCCGCCCTGGCCGCCATCCTGGTGCTTCAGCTCTACATGCTGGCCGTGACTACGTTTTCGCGGGGTAAGGTGAATGTGTCCGCCTCCTCCACGGCCATGATGACCTCTATCTACATCATCGCGGGCTTTTCGGCCATGGTGTTCTTGCATGACTTCCACGAGGGCGGGCGATACTTGTATTTGCTGACCTTCATCGGCGCGTGGGTGCCCGACACCTTCGCTTACTTTACAGGCGTGCTCTTCGGTAAGCACAAGCTCATCCCCGACGTCAGCCCCAAGAAGACGGTGGAGGGCGCCATCGGCGGATTGGTGTTCTGCGTGTTGGCTTTTGTGGGCTTTGCATTGATCTATAATCATTTTTTGATCCCCGAGGTTTGGATACCCGAAAACAGCCCTCTTTTGCCCGTGGGGCTTATGGCTGTGATCGGTCTTTTGGCCGGTGTCGTCTCCATGGTGGGCGACCTCACCATGTCCCTCATTAAGCGCCACTACGGCATCAAGGACTACGGAAAGATCCTCCCCGGACACGGCGGTTTCCTGGATCGCTTTGACTCGGTCATCGCCGTCGCCGTCATCCTGGCCGTCTTCCTCGGCGCTGCCATTTGATGATTCGAAAAACGATATGTCACAAGGTTTTCGGAGATGCTTAAGAACCCTTTTTCATGCGCTGCTTGCAGGGCGGGGTTCCGTAAGCCTCCGGAGGCAGTAAGGTTTTATTTATCATGTCAAGAGGTGATCCTGTGAATCTGAATTGCGCATATGCCTATCCCGATCTGGTGGTGCTGGGCTCCACCGGGTCGGTGGGAGAGCAGGCTATGGACGTAGCCCGCGCCCACTGTATCCCCGTCCGCGGTATTTCCGCCCATAGGAGCGTGACCGCCGTGGAAGCCCAGATCCGAAAATTCCATCCCGATTTCGCGGTGATGACCGATGCGTCGGCGGCCGCTGACCTGGCGGCGCGGGTGGCCGATACGAATACCCGCGTGCTGGCGGGCTTCGAGGGCATCACCGAAATGCTCCATGCTCTGCATACCGAAAACCCCCTGGGCATCACCGTGGAGAATTCCATCCTGGGAGAGGCGGGGCTTCTGCCCACGCTGGAGACCCTCAAGGCGGGGCATAAGCTGGCCTTGGCGAATAAGGAGTCCTTGGTGGTGGGGGGCGAGCTGGTCATGTCCCTCGCCCGCGAGAAGGGAACTGCCATTCTGCCCGTGGACAGCGAGCATTGCGCCATATTCCAATGCCTGCGCGCAGGGCGGAGCGAGGAGATCAAAAGGATCCTGCTCACCGCCTCGGGCGGCCCCTTTTTTGGTTACACCAAGGAAGCGCTTCGAGCCGTTACCAAGGAAATGACCCTGCGGCATCCCACGTGGAAAATGGGCGCCAAGATCACGGTGGATTCCGCTACCCTCATGAATAAGGGCTTTGAGGTCATCGAGGCGGTGCATCTGTTCGGTGTAGCGCCCGAACAGGTGGAGGTCATCGTCCATCGGGAGAGCATGATCCACTCCATGGTGGAATATATTGACCACAGCATCATCGCGCAGATGTCGGTGCCGGATATGCGGCATTGCGTTCAATACGCCCTGACCCACCCCCGCCGCCTTCCCGCCGGGGATACGCTGGCGGAGGCGGATCTCTTCTCCCTCGGCAAGCTGACCTTTGCCCGCCCCGATACGGAGGTATTCCCCCTCTTGGCGCTGGCGCGGGATTGCATCGCTGCGGGCGGCGCGCTCCCCTGCGTGCTCAACGCCGCCAACGAGGTGGTGGTAGCGGCCTTTTTGCGCTCGGATATCCGCTTCTGCGAGATTCCCGAGCTGGTGGCGCGCGTTGTGGATGATCTTCGCTTCGCCGCCGCGTACCACACCTACGAACAACTGCTGGAGGCCGATGCCCTCGCCCGCGAGACGGCCAACCGACTCCTGCGCTTGAATTGAGGGGGCGGTTCCCACTCCCCTCCCGCCTGAACCCTTTGAAGGTTTCGGGGGAGACCAAAGGGGGCTTCGCAAGATTTGCCGCAGGCAAAATTGCACCGAGCCATGCGGGGAGGTTTTCAAAAAGCCCCTTTGGCCGCCCTTCTCGCTCTTATCTGTATTCCACGGAGGTAATTCCATCCCATGATGGCTGTACTCAATTTCTTGTTTTATTTTCTTGTGACCATTCTCC
>JAZQXS010000053.1:0-3696 GCA_045633025.1 Eubacteriales bacterium
CCTAAGACCGCGGCCTCCGACTTCGTACAGCGGCGTATAAGAGGATGTTGATATGGAAAAGAAAATTCCCTGTCCCGACTATCTTTTTAAGACCTGCCGCGTAGTTCCCGTGGTGGTCATCAAGGACATCTCCGAGACCCTGCCCACCCTGGCCGCCATGCGGGACGGCGGTATCCCCGTGGCCGGGATCACCTTCCGCACCGCCTGTGCCGCCGAGGCGATCAAGCTGGGCGCGGAGACCTTCCCCGATATGCTCATCGGCGCGGGTACCGTGATCAACGCAGAGCAGGCGCGCCGAGCCATTGACGCGGGCGCGAAATTCATCGTCTCCCCCGGCCTGTCCGCCGCTGTGGCCGAGGTCGGCGCCGAGGCGGAGATTCCCTACCTGCCCGGCTGTGTGACCCCCACCGAGATCATGGCCGCCCTGGAGTTGGGCATCACCACGGTGAAATTCTTCCCCGCCAACGTCTACGGCGGGCTGAAGGCCATCAAGGCGCTGGCCGCTCCCTTCCCCCAGATCAAGTTCCTGCCCACAGGCGGCGTGGATATGAGCAATATCAAAGAGTTTTTGGACTGCGACAAAATTGCGGCGGTCGGCGGCAGCTTCATGATGAAGGGTACCTCCGAGGATATCCGCGAAAATTGCCGCAAGCTCTGCGCATTTTTGGCTGAATGAACATACCTATGAATTCTGATGGACTCGACAGGTTGGTTTGGGAGTTTGATCATCCTGCGGAGGAATTCTCTCCCATGCCCTTTTGGTTCTGGAACGACACCCTCACTGAGGAGGAAATCGCGCATCAGATGCGAGAGTTCAAGGCGCACGGTGTGGATGGATTCGTGATCCATCCCCGCCTTGGTCTGGATCCCGAGATTCCCTACATGGGGGAGAAATGGCTCTATTTCGTCCGCTATGCGGTCGTTCTGGCCAAGGAGCTTCAGATGAAGGTCATCCTCTATGACGAGGCCATGTATCCGTCCGGCTCCTGCGGCGGGCAGGTGGTTGCCGAGAATCCCGCCTATGCCGCCAAGGGCTTGAAGATGACCGACAGCCCTACCCTGTCCGAGGGGGAAACGCTGGTAGCGCAGACAGTTTTCAACGGTAAACCCGTATTCTTCATTCAGACTCCGACAAAAGGCTGGATCCGCGGAGTTTACTACGGACAAGATGACGGTGAGCCCGGGGCTCCCCCTGCGGCTGACCTCTTGAGCACCGAGGCGGTGGCCACCTTCATCCGCTTGACGCATCAAAGATACTACGATGCCCTGGCCGAATTTTTCGGCGACCCCATTATCGCTATCTTTACCGACGAGCCCAGTCTTGCGGGACGAGGCGGTTTACCGGGGCTGCTCCCCTGGACTCCCGAGCTCTGGCAGGATCTCCGTGCACGCGGATATGACGAAACCCATCTTCCCGCGCTGTTTACCCATACCCACGAAATGGCGGAACAGGTACAGCGGGATTACAAGCACGCGGTTTTTGAACGTCTGAGCCACTGCTATTACGGTCAGATCACCGATTGGTGTCAGTCTCACGGCATCCTGCTGACCGGCCACCCGGAGCGCAGTGACGACATTCATCTGCTTTCCCGATTCGGTATTCCCTGTCAGGATATCGTATGGCGATACCTCTATCCGGGAGATCCCACCAATATTCGCGGTGAGCACAGCACCATGGGCAAATGCGCCTCGGACAGCGCGCGCCATCGGGGCAAGCGCCGAAACGGAAACGAGTGCTTCGGGGTGTGCGGACATCGGGATGACCCTTACGCCTTTGAACGGGCGGATATGAAGTGGTATCTCGATTGGCTGTTTGCCCGCGGATGCAATCTGATCATTCCCCACGCTTTTTACTATTCCCTCCGCGAAAAGAGGAGGGAGGAGCGTCCGCCCGACGTTGGCATGAACAGCGTATTCTGGAACGAATACAAGGAAATTTCAGACTATATCAAGCGTTGCTGTGCCTTCAACACGGACAGCGTCAACGTGACCGATATCGCTGTCCTGTGCACCGAGCGAGACCTGCCCCACGAGCCTGTCCGTATTCTGTACGAAAACCAGGTTGAGTTCAATTACCTGGAGCGCTCCCTCTTGGATGAGGTCGCGGTGGCGGACGGCGTGGGTCGTATCGCAAGCCAGGCCTACCGTGTGATGATCATTGACCGCGACTTCGACCCAAGAACCGTCGCTTTTCTGAATGATTTTCAAGCCGCGGGCGGCGTGATTCTGGATCGCCGCCTTTACGAGACCGACGACGCCTTCCTGGCCGCCGTTCGCGGGGCAAGCCGAACCATTCTGCACCTGGATGCCTCCGAGCATCTGCGCATGACCCACATCCGTAAGCATGGAGTGGACGTGGTCTTCCTATCCAACGAAGGAGAGGTGCCGCTTTCGACGACGGTTCACGAGAGGGTGGCCGAGGTTTGGGACAGCGAGGCGGGCACTCGTACTCCCCACAACACCGAGGATCTGACGCTCACGCTGGCGCCAAGGAAAAGCGTACACCTAATTTTGGCATAAATCTCAGTTTTTCACTAAAGGAGACCAAACCATGAACAACCAAACCAAATCCCCCCGTGTGGTGACCTTCGGCGAGCTCATGCTCCGTCTGGCGCCCAACGGCTATTACAGATTCTTCCAAAATGACCAGATGCAGGCTACCTTTGGCGGCGGAGAGGCCAACGTAGCCGTATCCCTGGCCAATTTCGGTCTGGACAGCGTTTACGTCACCAAGCTCCCCAAGCACGCCATCGGCCAGGCGGCCGTGGATTCACTCCGCTATTTCGGCGTAGATACCTCCATGGTCGTCCGCGGCGGCGACCGCGTGGGCATCTACTTTCTGGAAAAGGGCGCGTCCCAGCGGGGCTCTGTCTGTATCTATGACCGCGCTCATTCCGCCATTTCCGAGGCTGTTCCCTCGGATTTCGATTGGGATACCATCTTTGACGGTGCCGATTGGTTCCACTTCACAGGCATCACCCCCGCTCTGGGCGGTGAGCTGGTGAATATCTGTCTGGACGCTTGCAAGGCCGCCAAGGCGCGCGGTGTCAAGATCTCCTGCGACCTCAATTACCGCGGCAAGCTCTGGACGCGAGCCGAGGCGCGCGAGGCTATGACCAAGCTCTGCCGGTACGTAGACGTCTGCATCTCCAACGAGGAGGATGCCAAGGACGTATTCGGTATCGAAGCCGAGGGAACCGATATCTACGGCGGAAAACTCAACCATGAGGGCTATATCTCGGTCGCCAAACAACTGGCCGACACCTTCGGGTTCGAAAAGGTAGCCATTACCCTCCGTTCGTCTATTTCCGCCAATGATAACGATTGGGCGGGTATGCTCTACGATGGGGCTACGGGCGAGGCTTCGTTCTCGAAATCCTACCATCTGCACATTGTGGATCGCGTAGGCGGCGGCGACAGCTTTGGCGCCGGACTCATCTATGCCCTGACCACGGGCAAGTCTGACCGGGCTGCGATCGAGTTCGCTGTGGCGGCCTCTGCGCTCAAGCACTCCATTGAGGGCGACTTCAACCGCGTCAGCGTCTCCGAAGTGGAAAAGCTGGCAGGCGGTGACGGCTCGGGTCGGGTACAGAGATAATTTTAACCATATTTATGATTTATGCGGGGGTGGAACTTCTTGAAAGAAGGTTAACCCCACCCCCCCCCCCCCCAACAAACTTAAAAGAACAAAAACAA
>JAZQXS010000054.1:0-2909 GCA_045633025.1 Eubacteriales bacterium
CCGAGACCAACCTGGAAAACATTCTGGCCGAGGCCGACGAGGTGAAGCCCGACGTGATGATCCTGGACTCCATCCAGACCATCTATTCCGACAAGGTAAACTCCACCCCCGGCAGTGTGACGCAGGTACGAGAGTGCGCCATGAGCTTCATCGGCAAGGCCAAGAGCGAGGGGATCTCCATGCTTTTGGTGGGACACGTCAACAAGGAGGGCGGAATCGCGGGGCCCAAGGTGCTGGAGCACATGGTGGACGCGGTGCTGTACTTTGAGGGCGAGCGCCAGCAGGCCTACCGCATCATCCGCGCCGTGAAGAACCGCTACGGCTCGGTGAGCGAGATCGGCGTGTTCGAGATGACAGACCGCGGGCTGGAGGAGGTGGCCAACCCCTCCGAGATGCTCCTGTCGGGGCGCCCCAAGGGCGTGTCGGGCAACTGCGCCCTCTGCACCATCGAGGGCACCCGCCCGCTGATCGCCGAGGTGCAGGCGCTGGTGACCCCCACGGTGTTCCCCGCGCCCCGTCGGACGGGCAACGGCGTGGAGTACAATCGGATGTGCCTCATTCTGGCGGTGCTGGAAAAGCGGCTGGGGCTGAAATTCTACCAGAATGACGTGTACATGAACGTCATCGGCGGTCTTTCCATCAGCGAGCCCGCCGCCGACCTGGCCATCGCCACCGCCCTGGTCTCCTCCCTCACCGACCGCATCGTCCCCGACGACCTCATCGTCATCGGTGAGCTGGGTCTTGCGGGCGAGTGCCGCGCGGTCACCAATCCCGAGCTTCGCGTGCGCGAGGCCGCCCGCCTGGGCTTCAAGCGCGCCATCATTCCCTTCCGCAACGTGGAAAAACGCCCCATCGAGGTGGAGGGCATGAAGATCATCCCCGTCCGCAGCGTGTACGAGGTCATCAAGGAGCTAAAGGGGATCGAGTGAAAAAGCAGGGGTTTCACCCCTGCACCCCACTTAAGGGACTTTTGAAAAAGTCCCTTAAGAATCTTCAAAACATTTAAATAAGATGATCGATCGCGTCTAAAGAAGATTTCCCCACATCGAGCTCCCCGCTTCCCGCTTTTTTCGTCACATTTTTTTCAGGAAAAATTCAAAAACCCCCTTTACAAAATCCAAAAACTGTGATACAATAAAATGGTAAAAGGGAGTAGCTTGCGGCCGAGAGGCCGTTCTTTGTGCGTCAGTACGGTCTCCGCCTCCAAAAGGGGCGCTCTGTGACCCGCGCAGAGATGAAATGGCAAGACTTTTATCGAATCCAACGGTCGTTTTGGAACGAGCGCGGGCTTCGATGAAGGTCTTTTTATTTTGCTTCCCCCAAAAATAGAAAAGAGAGGTAAAAAGACGTGAATTTCCTGCAACAATTGGGCGATCTGTTCTCCAATGTGGCCGGGCTGGCTGACATCAAGCTGATCATCATGTGGATCATCGGCGGCGTGCTCATCTATCTCGCCATCAAGAAGGACATGGAGCCCACCCTGCTTCTGCCCATGGGCTTCGGTGCCATTCTGGTCAACCTGCCCAACTCGGGTGCCGTCAACCAGTGGGTAGACGGTGTGCTGGAGGAAGGCCCCATCGACGTGCTCTTCAACGCCGGTATCGCCAACGAGCTCTTCCCCCTGCTTCTGTTCATCGGCATTGGCGCGATGATCGACTTTGGCCCCCTGCTCTCCAACCCCAAGCTCATGATCTTCGGCGCCGCCGCCCAGTTCGGTATCTTCTTTACCCTGTTTTTGGCGGGTCTCATCGGCTTTGACATCAAGGACGCCGCCTCCATCGCCATCATCGGCGCGGCTGACGGCCCCACCTCCATCTTCGTCGCCAACTATTTCAATTCCAAGTACATGGGCGCGATCATGGTGGCCGCCTACTCCTACATGGCGCTGGTGCCCATCGTCCAGCCCCCCGTCATCAAGGCGCTGACCACCAAGAACGAGCGTATGATCCGCATGTCCAACAAGGACATCAACGTATCCCAGCGCACCAAGATCCTCTTCCCCATCGTCATCACCATCATCACCGGTGTCGTCTCCCCCAAGAGCGCGCCCCTGATCGGCTTCCTCATGTTCGGTAACCTCATCCGCGAGTGCGGCGTGCTGAACAGCCTCTCCGAGACCGCCCAAAAGGTGCTGGCCAACCTGGTCACCCTGTTCCTGGGTCTGACCATCGCCACCAAGATGCAGGCCGAGTACTTCCTGTCCCTCGAGACCCTGCTCATCATCGGTCTGGGTCTGTTCGCCTTCATCTTCGACACCGCAGGCGGCGTTCTCTTCGCCAAGCTGCTCAACCTCTTCCTGCCCAAGGACAAGAAGATCAACCCCATGATCGGCGCGGCCGGTATCTCGGCGTTCCCCATGTCTGCCCGCGTGGTACATAAGATGGGTCTGGAGGCTGACAACTCCAACTTCCTGCTCATGCACGCCATCGGCGTCAACGTCTCGGGTCAGATCGCCTCGGTCATCGCCGGCGGCTTGATCCTGGGTCTGATCGGTTAATCGAAGGAGGGAAATTGATATGAAGAAACTGTTTGCGATCCTTTTGACCCTCCTGATGGTACTGTCCCTGCCTCTGGCCGTCGCCGCCGACGAGGTTGTCACCTCCCACGACATCACGGAAACCTCCGCTGACCTTACCGTCGAGACGAACGGTGACAACGGCGAGGAGCTCGCCCCTTCCGAGGAGACCGAGCCCGACACCAAAACCGAGGAGGCCGCCAAAATGCAGTTCGGCTTCCACCCCGAGTCCATGAAGGAGACCCTGCCCGCTATGGGTATGGGTATGCTGGGCATCTTCCTCGTGACCTCGGTCATCATCCTCTCGGTTCTGGTTCTCAGCAAGCTGGGTAAAAAGGACGAGGAATAATCCTCCAAGCAAGGCATCTTCGGATGCCTTGCTTTTTTTCTGTCA
>JAZQXS010000055.1:0-5001 GCA_045633025.1 Eubacteriales bacterium
AAAAGCCCGCCTGACGGCGGCCTTTTTGATTTATCAGTAGTTCTCTGGGTTCAGCTCGAAGTAGCTCTGGGGGTGTGCGCAGGTGGGGCAGAGGTCGGGGGCGTTGGTGCCGACCATAATGTGACCGCAGTTGCGGCACTCCCATACCTTGATCTCGCTCTTCTCAAAAACCTGGGCGGTCTCGATGTTCTTCAGCAGGGCGCGGTACCGCTCCTCGTGATGCTTCTCGATGGCGGCCACCAAGCGGAACTTACGAGCCAGGTCGGTAAAGCCCTCCTCCTCGGCGGTCTTGGCGAAGCCCTCGTACATGTCGGTCCACTCGTAGTTCTCACCGTCAGCGGCGGCGGCCAGGTTGGCGGCGGTGTCACCGATGCCCTGGAGCTCCTTGAACCACATCTTGGCGTGCTCTTTCTCGTTGTCGGCGGTCTTCTGGAAGAGAGCCGAGATCTGCTCGTAGCCCTCCTTCTTGGCGACGGATGCGAAATAGGTGTACTTGTTGCGTGCCTGGGATTCGCCTGCAAAGGCGGCCTCCAGATTCTTTTCGGTCTGGGTACCGGCGTATTTGTTCATGGGAAATTCCTCCTGTACGTTGAATTTTTTCAAACCACGGACGTTTCCGTCCATGGGATATTATACCACATATTTTTGTTCTTGTCAAGTTTTTTTATTCATGTTCCATCAAAGTATTGCCGCCAGCGCCCGCACGTCCTCCTCGCGGGTCGCCCAGCTTGTAGCAAAGCGCACCACGGTGTGCTCGGCATCGGGCTTCTCCCAGAAGCTCAATACACACTCCCGCTCCAGTTCTGCCTTACGCTCGTCTGTCAAGGTAATGAAAATCTGGTTGGTTGTGGTTTCCATAAAGAATTCGTAGCCACACTCCCGGAAGATCGATCGCATCAGATCGGCCATCTCGATGGCGTGGCGGCTGATCTTCATGTATAGATCGTCGGTAAACAGCGTATCAAACTGTACCCCCAACAGGCGTCCCTTCGCCACCAGCGCGCCATGCTGCTTGATGATGGACAGGAAGTGCTTGGGAGCCTTACGGCGGGAGAATACCACCGCCTCGCCGCAGAGCGCGCCCACCTTGGTGCCGCCGATATAGAACACGTCGCAGAGCTCGGCCAAATCGGGCAGGGTGACGTCGGTATCCGAGGCGGCCAGACCGTAACCCAACCGCGCGCCGTCCATGAACAGGGGGATGTCATACTCGTCACAGACCAAACGCAGAGCCTTCAGCTCGTCCTTGGTGTAGAGCGTGCCGTACTCGGTGGGATGGGAGATATAGACCGCGCCGGGGCGAACGATGTGCTCGGCGGTCTCGTCGGCGTGGTAAGCGGCGAGGAACGCGGACAGGTCGGCGGCTTTCATCTTTCCCTGATACTGAGGTATGGGCAACACCTTATGCCCGGTAAACTCAATGGCGCCTGCCTCGTGGGCGGCAATGTGGCCGGTGGCGGCGGATACCACGCCCTCGTAGCTGCGGAGCAGGGAGTCGATGACGATCTGGTTGGTTTGAGTTCCGCCCGTCAAGAACCACACGTCGGCCTCGGGACAGCCGCAGGCGGCCTTGATCTTCTCCTTGGCGGAGGCGGTGTACTCGTCCGAGCCGTAGCCGGCCTGCTTGACGAAATTGGTTTCGATGAAGCGTTGCAGAATGGCGGGATGGGTGCCCTCTATATAGTCACTGGCAAATGATAGCATAGTTTTCTCTCTCCTTGCATATTTGTTCATGTGAAAATTCACTTGCGCACAATATTATAACACAGAATTCTTTGTTTGGCAAGCCCCGGCGTACATTTTCAGAAAATATCCCGCCACCTCCTCCGGGCTCTCCCGAAACCGCCGCCCGACCCACCATTTTACCGTTTCGGCAAAGCCCGTGGAGAGCTGATGGAGCAGGTAATCCCGAGGCAGCTCACCCCCGAGCTCCCCCAAGTGATCCTCAAACAGAGTACACAAATGTCGCTTGAAATACCCCATGAACACCTCGCCGCTCTCCGAAAGCAGAATGGCGGCCAAGTCGTTTTGGCTGTCGCGGACGTGCCAGAGGGTGTGGGCGAGCTTGCCCTCCAGCCCCTCGTCCTTCCCCTCCCATGGGCAGGGATCCTGCGCGAAAACGTGGAAAAAGATCTCGCTGCACATAGCCTCCAAGAGCATTTCCTTGGTCTCAAAATGGGCGTAGAAGGTGCTCCGCCCCACGTCCGCCTCGTCAATGATCTCCTGCACCGTAATATGGTCGTAGCGCTTGCGCTCCAGGAGGGCGAGAAAAGCCGCGAATATGGCTTTACGGGTCTTTTGCTTTCGTCTGTCCATACGAATTCTCCTTTTTGCACATTTGACCGTTTTTGTTCGGTATCGAACATCGCGGCAATTTTGGTTGTTGACTTTCTTCCCCGTCTGCTGTATCATAATTATATCATGATAGCGTACAAAATGTTCGTTATCGAATAGATTGTAGCACAATCAGCCGAATTTGTCAAGAGAAACAAGGAGGTACTATGTCACATCACCATCATCACCACCATCACATCGCCCGCCGCTCCGACACGTCGATTCTGGCCGCCTTTCTTCTGAATCTGGGCTTTTCGATGCTTGAGCTTGTGGGTGGACTCCTCACGGGAAGTATTGCGATCCTGTCCGACGCGCTCCACGATTTGGGAGACGCGGCGGGCATTGGGCTTTCCTTCTTTTTGGAGAAAAAGAGCCGCAAAAGTCCCGACTCCACCTACACCTACGGCTACGCCCGCTATTCGGCGCTGGGCGGATTCATCATCACGGTGATCCTTTTGATCGGCTCGTGTCTGGTTATCGCAGGCGCAGTTCAGCGGATTCTACGCCCGATCGATATCCGGTATGACAAGATGCTCCTGTTTGCCATCATCGGCGTGGTCATGAATACCGCCGCCGCGCTCCTGACCCGTCACGGAGATTCCCTCAATCAACGGGCGGTCAACCTTCATCTTTTGGAGGACGTGCTGGGCTGGCTCGTGGTGCTTGTAGGCGCCGTCGTTATGCGATTCACCGATTGGGTCATCCTCGATCCCCTCATGTCGATGGGCGTTGCCATCTTTATACTGATCCACGCATTGGGAAATCTGCGGGAGGTGGGCGACCTGTTTTTGGAACGTGTTCCCCGCGGGATTGACATAGCCGAGCTTTGCGCCCGGCTGAAGGAATTGGACGGGGTGGAGAACGTGCACCATATTTATATACGGAGTCTGGACGGTGTGAAGCATGATGCCGCTCTCTGTATTTCCATCAGCGGCTCATCCGAAGCCGTCAAGGAGCGGATACGCGCAGAGCTTGCCGATCTCGGTATCGTACACGTGACCATCGAGACAGATTGAACAGATAAACGGCGGAGGACATCAGCCCTCCGCCGTTCGGTTTATTCGGTTGCGACAGCGTCCGCAAATGCGGCTTTGACTCGCTCCACGTAGGTCTTGAAGCGAGGATCGTCGCGGATGGGATCGAACCACTCCCAGCCGTGGTCAGCGGTGAAGGGGTACAAAACCCATTTTCTATCGATGTAACCGTAACAATCCCCATCGTCGGTGTCATCATGCAAAAACACAGCCTGGCTCCCCTCATTATCAATAAATTTGACTTTCAGACGTAAATCCCGTAGCCAAGGACTCGTGCAGCCAATCTTCATACCATTTTCCAACGCCATGAGCTTCTCCAGCAAGGATACCGTATCCTCCAAGACTATGAAGGCACCCTCGCAGTCTCCGGTACCTGACAGAAAGCAGGCAAGTCGAATGCCCAGATCGAGTCGTTTGTTTGCAAACATATCCACCGAGCCGTCGCCCGTAACAGGATGAAGGGAATCGGGGGTCATATAGCAGAGGTTGTGGAGAAACGTCAACAGCATGTTATTGCGGTGCAGGCATTCGTAAATGTCCGCGTGCCCGTCTCCGATCCGCCACATACGGCGGTCGAACACCCTCTCATCCAGCGCCGTAAAAAGAAGCTTTTGGCGCAAAAAATCGTATTTGTCACAGCAGTTCCGATGAAGATAGCGTTCGTATAGCAAAGCATTTTTGTTCAGATCCCATTTTGTCGCATTTTGATTCAAATACGCCGTTATATGAGCCTCATCCTCGGCATACGCCATATAGCGAATCATATTGTCCTTCATTCCTCTGGGCGCGTTACTTGTGAGAATCTCCTCAGAAGCCAAGCGCAGCTCGGCCAAAAGAGCGGCAGAATTTTCGAACGCTTCACACCAATTACAGCCGATCCCTGCGACCATGTCTGCCAGATATCCATTCCGCAAGGCCGGAGCCATCACGCACTCCCGGCGAATTTCCCGTGCAACGGACAAAATCGCTTCAACGTCCTGAGAATCGCTGTCCAACAGTGCCTCCAGCTTTTCCGTCAGCTTGTCCAGTACTTCCTTTTTCCGACTCTCCTCACATCCCAAAAGCTCATCCACCGTTACCCCAAAGATCCCCGCCAAAACAGGCAGCAACTCCATATCGGGGTAGGTGGTCTGATTCTCCCAGCGGCTCACCGATTGGTAGGCCACGCCCAGCTTGTCGGCAAGCTGCTCCTGGGTCATATCCGCCGCGCGGCGCAGGCGGCGGATGTTTTCACCAACGTTCAGTTTCATAATACTTGTTCCTTTCATTGTGTCCCCGCGCGGAGGTTGAATTCCCAGTGTCTTTATGATACCACACTTTCAAAGAAATTGCAATAACGCATTTGGTGAGAGTTTTACTCGGTTTGCGTGAGGATTTTTTCTTGATATTTGTGAACATTTCCCCAACGACCTTGACATTTTCCCGTTTTTATGGTATGATATATCCTGTATAAATACGCAAATTCCGAAAGAAAGGCTTAAATATTATGAAGATCGGATTCATCTCCCTCGGCTGTCCCAAGAATCAGTTGGACACCGAGGTCATGCTCCACGAGGTGGTCGCCGCGGGCTATGAGCTCACCTCGGAGGATATCGATGCGGACATCATCATCATCAACACCTGCGCCTTCATT
>JAZQXS010000056.1:0-5174 GCA_045633025.1 Eubacteriales bacterium
GTCTATGACGAAGACGGCAAGAAGTACATTGACTTGGCCACGGGTATCGCGGTCAATACCTTCGGTTACAGCGATGCGGGCTGGGTAGCCGCTGTCACCGAACAGCTCGGAAAGCTTCAGCACACCTCCAACCTCTACTACCATGAGCCCGGCGCGCGTCTGGCCGAAAAGCTCTGCGCCCGTACGGGGGCGAAGTCGGTGTTCTTCTCCAATTCGGGCGCTGAGGCCAACGAGTGCGCCATCAAGACAGCCCGTTTGTGGGCGGCTCGCGCCAAGGGGAACGATTATTACCACATCATCACGCTGAAGAATAGCTTCCACGGCCGTACCATCACTACGCTGGCCGCCACGGGACAGGATTCCTTCCACACCGATTTCACCCCTCTTACCGAGGGCTTCCTCTACGCCGAGGCCAATAATGCCGCATCGGTAGAGGAACTGCTCAAGACCTACAAGTGCGCCGCCGTGATGGCCGAGCCCGTGCAGGGTGAGGGCGGTGTCATGCCCTTGACGCAGGAGTTCATGGAGAGCCTGCGCGCCCTGTGCGACGAGTACAACGTCCTGCTGATTCTGGACGAGGTTCAGACGGGTAACGGGCGGAGCGGCCACCTGTACGCCTACCAGGGCTACGGCGTGACGCCCGACGTCATGACCACCGCGAAGGGCTTGGGCGGCGGTCTGCCCATCGGCGCGACGCTCTTCTTTGAGAAAACGCACGGTACTCTGACCGCAGGACTCCATGGCTCTACCTTCGGCGCAAACCCGATCTCCTGCGCCGCCGCCTGCCATATTCTCGACCGCATCGACGAAGCGCTTCTCGACGAGGTTAAGGCTAAGTCGGAGTATATCTTCAACACCCTCACAGGAAAGCCCGGTATCAAGTCTGTCAGCGGTCTGGGTCTGATGATCGGTATTGAGACAGAGGGCGACAGCGGTAAGATCCTCTCCTCTTGCATGGAGCGCGGTATCCTGCCCATTAAGGCCAAGAGCAAGATCCGTCTGCTTCCCGCACTGAATATTCCGTGGGATGACCTCAAGGCCGCTGTGGAGATTCTGGCTGAGGAAGCCGAAAAGGCCGCCGTAATGGAGTAAATGACGAGATACAAGATATGCGCTGTAAGGCGTGTATCTTGTATCTTTTTTGTGAGTTTCCGTTCCGCTCTTGACATCCCTCAAAAAATCGGCTATAATATGGCTATATAATATTATAGTATATCTATCTTATATTTCAATATCTACAAAATTCCCCCCAAAAGGAGACTTTCAACCCATGCCCGACATGACCGCCCTCCGCGCCCGCGCCGAAGAGCTTCGCCGCGAGCTGGAACGCCACGCAAAGCTGTATTACGTTTATGACGCCCCCGTTATTTCCGACTACGAGTACGATAAGCTCTACTACGAGCTGGTTCATCTGGAAGAGGATTATCCCGAGCTGGATGACCCCGCCTCGCCCACCCATCGCGTGGGCGGCAAAGCCTTGGATAAATTTGAAAAGGTTACGCATACCGCCCGCATGGACTCCCTCTCTGACGTTTTTTCCTACGATGAATTGGGAGATTTCATCCGCCGTGTCCATGAAACGCTTCCCGATGCAGCCTTCTCGGTTGAGACCAAGATCGACGGTCTTTCGGTGTCTCTCCGCTATGCGGGAGGCGTGTTGACACAGGCCGCTACCCGCGGTGACGGCATCACGGGCGAGGACGTGACCAATAATATCAAAACCATTTTCGATATTCCTCTGACGCTGCCCGAGCCCCTGGATCTGGTGGTGCGCGGAGAGGTCTATATGCCCCGCGCTGTTTTCGAACGTCTGAACAGCAAGCGTGAGGCGGAGGGCGCGGCGCTTTTGGCCAATCCCCGAAACGCCGCGGCCGGTTCTCTCCGTCAGCTTGATCCCAAGGTCACCGCTGAGCGCGCGCTGTCCATTTTCGTGTTTAATTTCCAAGAGGGAAGCCTGTATCTCGATGGCCGCGCCCCCGAAACCCACACCGAGACGCTGGATCGGCTGGCGGCATTGGGCTTTAAGGTGCTGGAGGAGCGTACCGTATGTCGCAGTTACGAGGAAACCGTTGCTCATATTGAATCGCTGGGCAACCGCCGAGACGATCTGGCCTATGATATTGATGGCGTTGTGGTCAAGCTGGATAAGCTGTCCGACCGAGCCCGCATGGGGGAGGGAACCAATACGCCCCGCTGGGCGGTGGCCTATAAATTCCCCCCCGAGCAGAAGATCACCAAGCTGGAGAGCATTACTGTCGCCGTGGGACGCACCGGCGTGCTGACCCCCACCGCCAACCTTGCCCCCGTTCGTTTGGCGGGAACTACCGTCAGCCGCGCGACCCTTCACAATCTGGATTTTATCCGTGAGCGGGATATTCATTTAGGGGACTACGTTACGGTGCAGAAGGCGGGGGATATCATTCCGGAGGTGGTCTGCGCTCATCCCGCGCGGCGCGACGGCACCGAAATGCCCTTTGAGATGCCCACCGTCTGCCCCTCCTGCGGGGAACCTGTATTCCGCGAGGAGGGGGAGGCCGCTGTTCGTTGCACCAACGGCGCCTGTCCCGCCCAGCTTTCCCGCGGGATCGAGCATTTCGCCTCCAAGGACGCCATGGATATCGACGGCTTGGGGCCGCAGATCGTGGAGGCGTTGATCCGCTCGGATCTTATTCGCGACCCGGCTGATCTTTACACGCTTACGGTGGAGCAGGTGGCAGTGCTGGAGCGTATGGGTGAGAAATCCGCGCAGAATCTGGTGGATGCCATCGACCGTTCCCGTAAGGCGGGCTTGGAGCGTTTGCTCTACGCGCTGGGCATCCGCAACATCGGCGCGGTTGCCGCCACCGCGCTGGCCGCTCGGTACGGCACACTGGAGGCTGTTATGAATGCCACCGTGGAGGAGCTCTGTGAGATCCCGGATTTCGGAGAGATCACTGCGCTGTGTGTGGTCAACTATTTCTCACACGAGCCCAACCGAGCCCTTTGCCGCCGTCTTATGGAGGCGGGGCTGGAGACCGCTTCCACGGCTGCTCCCGCGGGAGATCGCTATGCGGGAAAGACCTTCGTTCTTACGGGCACACTTCCCACCCTCACCCGCGACGAGGCCGCCGCGCTCATCAAGGCGCAGGGCGGTAAGGTGACGGGCTCGGTCTCCAAAAAGACCGACTTTGTGGTGGCGGGTGAGTCCGCCGGCTCCAAGCTCACCAAGGCCAACGACCTTGGTATCACCGTCATCGACGAGGCGGCTCTGCTTGAAATGTTGAAATGATAACCGTATCATGGTAGGATCGGCCGCCGGGCTTGCTCGCCGCGGATGCGAGTGTCGGAAAACGCAGGATATCACACAATTTGATATTTTTTCTCTTGCAATGCGTTATTGATTTTGTGATCCGTTTGCTGTATAATATAGGTGTCGACAAACAGATTGCTTTGCAAAACGAATAAAGGGAATTTCTAAACTCATACGGAGGGAAAAATGAAACTTGCAAGGCGTGCCAAAGAGGATTGGATGAATCGTGATAATAATCCTGACAGTCCGGAAGAGAGAATGATCTTTATAACCTCTCAACTGAATGGTATGTGTAGTTGCACTTGCCTGTTTCCCGGCAGTTATTATGATATTCTCAACGGAAATGATTTTGAACCGCTCCGAGATCATCCGGAATTTACAAAACTTTGCGATCGTGTAAAAGCGTTAATTGTTACGAAACAAAAGGAATCGTAATCCCCGCCCCGCCTTGCGCGGGGCTTCGCTATCCTCGCCTTCAAAAAAACGCTTTGGTAAATCTCCCCTGCAATAACGCATAGAGGAACTATACGCCGTAAGAGGGGAAACATTCGGCGCACCTGTTAAAAAGCAGTATTTTGTCATTTCGATTTCAAAAATACTGTTTTTTTCTGGAAACCCAACCGGCGGTTGTGAAAAATCCAAATAATTGTATCTGGATTTTCATGCAGAATATGTTATAATATAAACAGAACCGGTTCGAACATAAAATTTTGGAGGTCACGTATGTACAATCGTTTTTCTATCAGCTTCAAGGAACTACGCAAAATGCAGGAATTAACGCAGGAACAAATTGCGGAAATGCTTGGTGTTACCTCTCAGGCAATCAGCAAATGGGAATGTGGAACTTCGTACCCCGACATCGGACTGTTGCCTGTTATTGCCAATATGTTCAAAGTTTCTACCGACTACCTTTTGGGTGTTGATATAACCAAGCAGGAAAAAGACATCCAAGAAATCATCAGCAAAGCCAAAGAGTTGGATAGCGCTGACAAGTCCGCTGATGCAGTTGTATTGCTTCGCAATGCCTTGATTCAATATCCCTCGAATTGCGATATTATGTATTGGCTGGCTTGGAGTTTGAGAGGCACAATTAAAGAGCATCCCGAGCATGAACAAGAAGCTATCCATATTTACCGACGTATTCTCAATGTGTCCAAAGATTCCGAGCTGTTGTGTAAAGTCACTCGGGATTTGGTATATTGCTATTATACTCTTGGAGACATGAATACTGCCAAAACGTATATTGATATGCTCCCTTCTTTTGAGGTGTGCCGTGAATACAATCTTGGAAGAAGTAATGTGTTGAGTGGAACAGAACTGGCTCAAGTTCTTCAAAATAACATCCGCATGTATGCGGCAGCAATTCATGAGTGTCTTGAATATTTTGCCGATGAGTGTATTTTGAAGGAATCAGAAATGTTTCCGTATACCATGCAGAGGGCAGTCAAGCGTTTAGAAAATATCAAAGACTTTCTTGAATAATTTCTTGCCCCGCGGGGTTTCTCCTTCTCTCACCAAGGCTATTTTTTCAAACAAGCCCGAATATCAAAAATGCCTTCTTCCAAGGAAGAAGGCTTTTCAATTTTACCGCGTTACCGCTCATTTTGCAGACGCGCCTGCCGCGGCTTTTGGTGTGCAATGGTTATTTTGCGTGCGGTCGGATCAGCGTCAGCGTATCGATCCGCGTGAGTCCCAGCTCCTTGAGGTAGGCGTCGGCATCCAGCTCCATTTGCGGTTGCTCCAGCCAGGAGGCGGAGTGGGCGTCCCAACCCAGGATGACCGGATTGCCTACGACGGCGGCTTCTTCCCAAAATGCACGGGTGGGGTAGTGGCGGTGGGTGCCGTAGCCCAGAAGATTGAACTCCAGGGGGATACCGCATCCCTT
>JAZQXS010000057.1:0-5119 GCA_045633025.1 Eubacteriales bacterium
CATGGCTACGATCCGACTTGGAGCATGGACAGCTCGTCCGTAAGGGAAACTATCTCATGACCGCCGTGTACCACCCCGCCGCCCTGCTCCGAGATGCCTCCAAAAAGGAGGACATGCTCTTGGACATGGAGCGGATCAAGCAACAATTGGACCTTCTGCAAGGCAACTGAACCGACAACGGATCCCTCCGCTCGGGAAACTCCGAAAGGATCAAGAAAATCATGAATTTTTCCGCGCTTCTCACCATCATAGCCACCCTGTTCCTTCTCATGGCCTGCGGCTTCTTCGCCCGTAGGAAGGGCATCATCGACGACGTGGCCTCCAAACGCCTCTCCACCCTCATCATCAAGATCGGTCAGCCCATGATGATCGTATCCGCGCTGGTGGAGGCGGAATTCTCCATGGAGTATCTCACCGACGGCCTCATCATCGTGGGACTGGGCATGGTGCTTCACGCCCTCATGGCCGTCATGGCCTTCTTCCTCTGCAAGGGCTTCCGAGATCTGGATGAACGCAAGATCACCGAGTTCTCTTTGGTCTTCACCAACGCGGGCTTCATCGGATTTCCCATCATGGAGGCCCTGTTCGGGTCTTACGGCCTGTTCCTCGCCTCCTTCTACGTCATCAGCTTCCACCTGTTCATCTGGTCGTGGGGGATCGCCATCCTGGCGCGTAAGCGTCCCGACATCAAGCTGACGGTGCGGAAGATCTTCATCAATCTGGGATCCGTTCCCTGTCTGATCGGCGTGCTGATCTACATGCTGGCCATTCCCTTCCCGGGGTTTGCTCTGCCCGCGTTCATCTCCAAGTTCATGATGTACCTCTCCAACCTCTGCACCCCCATTTCGGTGCTGATCACGGGCGCGCTGCTGGCTACCCGCACCCCCAAGCAGATCTTCGGCTCTCCCAAGATCTACTACTTCTCGGCCATGAAGCTGATCGCTCTGCCTCTGATCGTCTGCGTGATCGGCAAGCTGATCGGCCTGCCCCACGATATGGTGCTGTTCGCCACGGTAGAGGCCGCTCTGCCCTCGGCCGCCTCCATCACCATGTTCTCGGAGATGTACGATCTCAACGCAGGGTATGCGTCTCAGACGGTGGGAACCTCTTCCCTGCTCTCGGTGGGCACGATGCCGCTGATCCTGCTTTTGGCGGAGTGGATCGTGCGTTTGTAAAGGAGGATTTCTATGGATTCTGCGCGCAAAGAATCCCTACGGCGGGAGCATATCATACGAGATCTATTGGCCGCTGACAAAAGTTTATTCTGGAAAAAAGCGGAAATCCATTTTTGCTTTATCGGACCGTTTCTTCTTCTGTCCCTCCTCCTCGGTGCCATATTCCATAAGCTATGGCTATCCGCCGTGTGTCTTTTCCCTGTTGTGTACCATGTCATCCGCCTTGTTTTCAGGATCGTTCACAGCATACGGAGACGAAAATCCATCCGAAACGGTAATTTCCGTATTTCCACCGAAAAGCTCGTGAACATTGGCACCGAGACGATCTACGAGCCTCACTTTGCCGGAAAAACCACTCATTTATTTCGAGACATTGAGTTTTTCTACATGGAATACGGGAAATGGAGAGTTCCTCATATTGAGCATTACCCGTGGAGTTCTCTTTACCGAATGAGCACGGCGGGGTTGAAAAACACATCGATCTTGAATGACGAATTTTACGTTGTGACGCTCTCCTTTGACGACGAGATCGGATACGTTTATAATTCCAGGCTTTTCACGAATCCCGATATTTCCAAATAAAACGGGGAGTGCCTCAGATGCGTTACGCATCTGAGGCACTCCCTATAATACTAATTACTTTTATAAAACCTTGAACAATATCCGGTAGGGGCGCACACGCAAGTGCACCCCTACGACATTGTAACATCAAAAACTTTATGTAAGAGCGGTCATGCTAACAAAAAATAAAGTTTTAGCAATTACAACATACTACCACTGCTTATGCGCACGTGAGGCAGACTCGTTTTGTTATAGCTTGTTAGCGGTATCCACCAGACAGCACAGATTTTCAAAGGGAACGTCGGATTGGACACCCTGGGCGGCGGCGATAAGGTAGCCGCCGTCACGGGACATATATTCGGTTACCCGTCTTGTTTCGTCAGCCACATCCTCGGTGGTTCCGAAGGGCAGGGTCTGCTGGGTGCTGATGCCGCCCCAAAGCGTGAGACGGCCGCCGAACGTATCCTTCAGCTCGAAAATATCCATGCACTCGGGCTGGACGGGGTTGAGCACGCTGACCCCCATCTCTACAAGGTCGGGGATGATCTGACGGATATTTCCACAGGAGTGCACCCATACGTCCAGACCCGCGCCGCGGATCATATCGTATTCCTTCTTCGCGCCGGGAGCCAGCAAGGTTCTCCAGGTCTCGGGGGACATGAGCATATCCCGCTGGGAGCCCCAGTCGTTCCCCAAAAGGATGCCGTCAATGCCGGGCGTGGCCACGATCTTTTCCAGCTTTTCCAGATTCTTTTGGGTAATAAAATCCAGTAGCTTTTGGGCGAATTCGGGTTCTCCCGCCATATCGGCCAGAAAATTCTGAATTCCGCGGGCATTATACGCCTTTTCAAAGTCACTGGTCCAGATCTCTACCAAAACGTAGGCATCGGTATGCTCTCGGAGGTTCCGGACGGATTCTGCAAACGCCTCGTAGCTGCCGCAGTCGGCGGTTTCGGGAAGGAAGTCGGGGGCATCCGCCTCCTTGTAATACGCAGAAGGGAGATCCTTCCACACCCACCAAGGGAAATTCTCCAAAAAGCACACATGGTTTCCCATGCTGTAATACAGGGCGTTGCGGTTCTCAAGCTTCCCCTCGTCCCGCAGTCTCTTCATATCCTCCCTGCCGTATCTCTCCCACAGGGCATCGTTGTATTTCGTCAGTCCGTCCGGCGCCAAATGGATGAAGACCGGAACCTTATCCGGGCTTTTGTGGGCGATGGCAGCTTTTACACATTCACGTCTTGTCATATTCATATCACCTCAGCCTGGATACAGCCGTCGATTATTTCACAACGATATTGATGATCTTATTGGGAACCACGATCTCCTTAACCACGGTCTTGCCGTCGATGAGGGCGAAGAGCTTCTCGTCGGCGCGGACGGCGGCGAGCGCGGTGTCCTTATCGGCGTTCATGGGCAGGGTGACCTTACCGCGAACCTTACCGTTGATCTGGACGGCCAGCTCGGCGGTAGCGTCGACGGTCTTGGCCTCGTCGTACTCAGGCCACTGGGCGAGGGAGCAGAAGCCCTTGCCGCCCATATTCTCCCACATCTCCTCGCAGAGGTGAGGCGCGAAGGGGCAGAGCATACGAACGAACATGGAGAGCTGATCCTCGGAGATGGTACCAACCTCAAACACCTCGTTGAGAAGACCCATCATAGCCGCGATGGCGGTGTTGAACTTCATCTCCTCAATGTCGGAGGTGACCTTCTTGAGGGTCTTGTGGAAGGAGGACTCCAGCTTGGCGTTGGGCTCGCCGCCCTTGACCAGCGTGGGCAGATCGGCAACGCGCTCCAGGAAACGCTTACAGCCGCGCATGGAGTTATCCGACCAGGGCGCGGCCGCGCCATAGTCACCCATGAACAGGATGTAGACGCGGAGAACATCGGCGCCCATATCGTCCACAACGTCGTTGGGGTCGACTACGTTACCGCGGGACTTGGACATCTTCTCGCCGTCGGGACCCAGGATCAGACCCTGAGCGGTACGCTTGGCGTAGGGCTCGGCGGTAGGAACCAGGCCGAGGTCGTAGAGGAAATGATGCCAGAAGCGGGAATAGATCAGGTGGCGGGTGACGTGCTCCATACCGCCGTTGTACCAGTCAACAGGCATCCAGTAGCGGAGCTTGTCCATATCGGCCAGTGCTTCCCCGTTCTTGGGGTCGATGTAGCGCAGGAAGTACCAGGAGGAACCGGCCCACTGGGGCATGGTATCGGTCTCGCGCTTGGCGTCGCCGCCGCACTTGGGGCACTTGCAGTTGACGAAATAGTCCAGCTTGGCCAGCGGGGACTCACCGCCCTGACCGGGCTCGAACTCGGTGACGGGGGGCAGGCGCAGGGGCAGCTCCTCGTAGGGTACGGGAACCATGCCGCAGGAGGGACAATGGACGATCGGGATGGGCTCGCCCCAGTAGCGCTGGCGGTTGAAGGCCCAATCCTTCATCTTGAACTGCACACCGCCTTCGCCGATGCCCTTTTCCTGAAGCCACTCGATCATAGCGGCGATGGAATCCGCCTTATTGTCGTAGGCGTTGAGGAAATCGGAGTTGACCATGGGGCCGTCGCCGGTGTAGGCGGCTTCCTCGATGTTACCACCCTGGATGACCTCGATGATATCGATGCCGAACTTCTTGGCGAAGTCGTAGTCACGCTCGTCATGGGCAGGGACGGCCATGATGGCGCCGGTACCGTAGCCCATCATGACGTAGTCGGCGATGTAGATGGGGATTTCCTTGCCGTTGACGGGGTTAATGCCCTTGAGCCCCTTGAGGCAAACACCGGTCTTATCCTTGACCAGTTGGGTACGCTCGAACTCGGTCTTCTTGGTGCACTCTACCTGGTAAGCTTCGACCTCAGCCATATTCTCAATGCGGTCCTTCATCTTCTCGATGATGGGATGCTCGGGAGCGATGACCATGAAGGTCACACCGTACAGGGTATCAGGTCTGGTGGTATAGATGCGGAGGGTCTCATCGGTACCGGAAACGCCGAAGTTGACGAAGGCACCGCGGGACTTACCGATCCAGTTGACCTGCTGCATCTTGATGTTGGGCAGGTAATCCACCTGCTCCAGACCCTGCAGCAGCTTGTCGGCATACTCGGTGATACGGAGGTACCACACGTCCTTAGACTTCTGCACGATGTCGTTATGGCAAATGTCGCACTTGCCGCCCTGGGAGTCCTCGTTGGACAGAACCACCTTACAGTGGGGGCAGTAGTTGACCATGGCGGTATCGCGGAAGGCCAG
The DNA here is from genome assembly GCA_045633025.1 of Eubacteriales bacterium. Lineage (GTDB taxonomy): Bacteria > Bacillota > Clostridia > Oscillospirales > CAG-272 > CAMEON01. The sequence goes on from JAZQXS010000057.1 coordinate 4,984, forward strand.
ACCGTTCTCAAACATCTTCAGGAAGATGAACTGGGTCCACTTGTAGTAGTCCTCCTCGGTGGTGTCGATCACGCGGTTCCAATCGAAGGAGAAGCCCACGCGGCGAAGCTGGCCGGAGAACTTATTGATGTTGCGG
>JAZQXS010000058.1:0-41589 GCA_045633025.1 Eubacteriales bacterium
TGCTCACTTTAGAGTCCGTGATGCTATCGATGAGACTCTTATTGTTTTTGATGTACGCCACGATCTCGGACAGCTCATTGAGCGTGCTGTCATCCACGGCCAGCAGAGCATTCACCTCTTCTCGGTGCGCCTCGATCAGCAAGCGAATATCGTTATGCGCCCCGTTGCTGACGTTGTGATCGGACAGCAGCCCCGCCGCCTTTCCGGCAGGATCAGCTCCTACCTCTGATGCCGTATAGGAGGGCTTCGTCGCCGCCTTTGCCCAGTTGTACACGCTCGGGTCTCTTTCCTCGGGCGGTTCGTCCTCCAACGCCCACGCGGGGATCAAACGCCTGATGGTATCCTCCACAGCCTCCTGATCGACACCGCCGGTATTTGTACCGCCACCGACGCCAACAATCGCGCACGAAGCCTTAAACTCCTTCCCTGTCTCGTTGTCGAGCGTAAAGCACACCGCGGCAAACCGCATGTCCTTGGTTGGCTTGCTCTCGACCACCATTGTTGCGTAAATCGATCCGCCCGCAGCAATCGTGTTAGCTACCTTCAGCCCTACAGCCATAGCCTCGCTGACAGTGTCCGCATCCATTGGTACCAGGAGCGCGGCAAACGCCTTGGTGTCCTCGTTGTCGTCGTAACCTCCGATGGTTCCGATGTAGGACAGAGTCGTCGCGCTGTCAGCGCTCCAAACGTCGGCATCGATCTCCAGTCGATTTATCTGAAGGTGGTCGTACTTAGCCAGCACGGGAGCCAGCTGCTCTTTGATCAGATCTACGCCGTCCTCCAGCTCCCCGATCTGCTCCGTGTGGGCAGACAGCTCGCTGTTCACCTTATTGATCTCCCTCACAAACTCCTGCAAGGCCGTCAGCCGATCCGAGACCATCGGATCCTTGAGCCGCCTTACGCTCGGTGTTACGTGCATCCAGATCTTAGGCGACGCCACCAGCTCTCCGCCCTCGTCAAAGACGTCGAACGCCACAGCAAACACGCCCTCCTCGGAGGACACGGCATTTGCGGCCACAAAGTCAAATACGATCCGCCCGCCGTCTACGACACAGCTCTCGTACAGTTCGTCGCCGCTCGGGAGCACCCCCGCCAGCACCGCCGTCCACGTGGGCGGCAGAGCAAAGGGGCTCCCCCTGTCGATCAGCGTCACCTCCAACCGCCTGTTGGTGTCGCCCACGGTCACGCTGACACTCTTCTGGACGTCGGGCAGCCCCATGTCCAGCGTCAGCCGCGTGACCGCTTGTTTTGCATAGCTCATATGTTTTCCTTTCCGGGGAGGCCGCAGCCTCCCCTAAAAAATATTACGACTCTTGGATCCACCTCTGCGCCATCGTGGCCACGTCGTTGTACCCTCCGTACAGCTCCGTTCCCTCCAGCAGCTCCAGGATCCGCTTCATTTCGGCGGTGTTATTCTCGTCCCACGCCGCCAGGTACTGCTTTTTCCAGTAGGATGTGATTCCGGATTTCACGGCAGCCTTGGCCTGTGCCTCGGTCTTGCCTTGCTCCTGCTTGGTGGCCAACAGACAATAGTAGATGTCCTCGAAGTCTTCTCGGTCGCCTCGGGTCAGGGCGTCGTTGAGATCCGATGCGTTGTACAGAGACTCGGGGTTGTCCTCGTCCTCGTCGGCGGCATCCGCCACAGGTGCCGTCACCTGCTCCGCACTGTCCTTGATGTCCAGCACCTCGTTGTTGATGGCACGAATAATCAGGTTTCGATCGAAGCGCCCCTCGCTCTCGATCTGATCGATGATGGATTCGTAGGCCTCCAGCTCGCCCGAGATTTTCGCCTCAGCGGCCTCGGCGATCCGCTTGTCATTCTCCCGCAACGCGGTTCTCAGAGCCATCTCGGCGGCCTGCTCGCTCTTGTAGCGGGACTTGACACGGTTGTAGTGCGCCTCGTCTCCGCTCTTGGCGGCCTTGTACAGCTGGTTGGCATTTGTGGTGTCCGCGCCGAACAGATTGGTAATGAGTGAGAATTCGTCGGCCATCGCCGCGGAGATTCCCTTTCCGGTCGTCCGCTCGCCGCTCATGGCACCCTGTACCAGATTGACCGGCATCATGGCATCGCGTACCAGATTGCGGATGGGCACCCCGAAGAACGCGCCCACAGCCCCCGCCACCTCAGTGGTTTTCTCCACAGGGGTTCTGGTGGAGCTTGTGATTCGTTCAAATGACTTGAATAGATCCGCAAACAGAGCCATGTCCGTGCGCTCGATGTCGTAGCCCTTCATCAGGGACATGACGTCTCGGGTGTACGGCAAGTATTCCAATGGGTTGAAGCCCTCCGCCGTCTCGGTAGCCAGCGTGGCCAGATACTTCTCGGTGTAGGTCTTCTCCTCGTCGTCGTCGCGGGCAGCGTAGATGAGAGACACGGCCAGCGCGTTAAAGATCACCGATGCCGCGATAGCTCCTGCTGTCCTCTTCAGAAATGCCTTATCCCCGCGGTTCGCGCGGATGAGGCCGTCCAGCATCATGGAGACAACGGTTGTGGGCTCAGCCATGAAGGCCGTCGCCATTTTCATGCCCGTGTCCTTGGATCTCATGTACTCGGATCTCGTGAGGGTAGAGTCGTATACCTGAGTACGTCTCACCGCCTCGGTGAACCGCTTCCCTGCCGCCTCCAGCACCTCTTCGGAATCCATGGGTTTCCCCAGCTTCTCGGCCTGCTCACGCTTGCACGCGTCGAACATCTGGATCCACGCCAGCTCATCCGCGTAGGCCGCTCCCTTGCCGAAGATCTCGGCGCGGTAGTTGGAGTCGCCTCCATATACGTCGGGCAGGAAGAACGCCTTGGCTCTCTCTCCCCACGTCTTGTAGTCCTTGGAGTTGAGGTAATCGGCGGTACGTGTTCCCACGCCCGTGTCGTATCCGCCCATCTCCTTGATGGCGGCAACCTTGGCGTACTTCTTGACTTGCTCCCAGGCCTCCTTGTGTCCCTTGATATCTAAGGCCGCAAGGCTTCGGAAGTGCTTGGGATCGATGTATGCCATCGCCCTAAAAACGGACGTAGGCTGCTGGACCAGCACCGACAGGGATGCCATGGTGCTTGCCCGCTTAAAGGCTGTAATGCCCTTGTCGATCAGGTTGGCAGCCGCCTCGCGACGGGCACCGCCGTTGAGATCGCGGATCAGCTGCTCGATGTAGGCGTTGGCCTGTGCGCCGTACTTGGATTCAATGACGGCTTTGAGGGTGGAGTACTCCTTCCGCTCCTTGTCCTCGGCCCAGTTTCCGTCCTCGTCGATGATGGCGTTGGATGGCTGGTAGTTGAGCACACGGGTCAGATCCTCCACAGGGAGCACGAATGCGTGATAGGTGGCCATGTCGTTGACGTGGCCGGATACAATGGTCATAAAGTCCTGGAGCACCAGCGGATTCTGTGCGTCCGGCACAGTCTCCTTGGACATGCCTCGGTTCTTGATCTTGGGATCGCCCGTCTTGCCTGTCTGAGATTCCAGATACTCGGACTTGACCTTGATTGGGAAGTAGTGCTCCTCCTTGAACAGATCCAGCCCGTAGAGCTTCCGGGAGATCTCATTGCCTTTCTCGCCCAGGCTCGTCAGATAGTCCTGGATCTCGGTGGCATACTTCTTCTGCTCCTCGGTCAGCATACCGGCCAGCTTGCCCATATCCTCCTCGGTCATGGTGTACCGCTCGGTGAGGTTCAGCACCCGCTCGGTGCGGATCTTGCTCTTCTCGGTGATCTCGGTAGCCCCGGCATCCAGCACGAAGCCTCCGCCCCGCAGGTGTCCCATGGCCTGCTTACGCTTGGCGTACGCGTACAGCGACATCATTTCACCGACGGTCAGCCTCACGGTCTTACCCTCGCCGTTGGTAAACTCTCGGCGGGTCTTGAGATCCCACGTATCGTAGCCGTACTGTTCCTTCGCCTTGACGATGACCTCCCGCGCCTCCAGAACGTCGGTGATCCATACCTCCTCACCGTCCAATACCGATTGGAACAGCTCCATCAGCTTGGGTGATCCGATGGCCTCAAAGGCCGTCAGGGGCTTCATGTTTTTCCAGAGGAACTCGCGGACGTCTCGGGCGTTTTTGATCTCCATGGACTTGGGAGACAGCCACTTGAGGGGCTTGCTCTCGGCGGCCTCGCGGCTGGCGGCGTTGCCCCAGTCGGAGACCTGCTCGCCACGCTTCTGCAGGAACAGGTCGTTTGCGCTGTTGATCTGATGGCTCAACGCCTTGACAAACGTCTCCACAGCTCGGAGGGATTCCAGACCCATCTCCTTCAGCGGCTTGTCTTCTATCGTGTCCACCAGCTTGGACAGCTCCGCCATCGGCCCTTCCGGAATCTGCATGTCCTTGGGCAACGTCTCGTTGTACAGCTTGTAAGCGGTATACAAGGCCTCGGCCTGCTTCTTCAAGGGCATGGTCTTGGCTTCCAAGATCTCGTACTTGGATTTCATGGCATCCAGACGCTCCTGCTCCCGCTCGGTTCTGTCCACCTTTCTCTCCAGCTTTTCGATGCCTGCGGCCAGATCGCCCATCTCACGGATGTTCTTGCGGTTTTCGTCCCACGCCTTGGGATCTGCGGTCTGCATGATCTTGATAGCCAGGTCGTGCAGCTCCTTGGGCACGTGGTTGGTCTTGGTTGGATTGTAGAGCTTGGTCTGCAGACTACCCAGCACCCGCATGATCGTCCGCTTTCGGGAGGTCATCTCCTTGCGCATCCGACCTTCCTCGGCCTTGCGGTTCATTTTCTCCCTGAAGTATCGGTTCTTCTCGTCTGCTTTCTCGTAAGCTCGGCGGTACACAGCGTTCTTGTACTCGGTTGCGTCACGCCTTGCCTTGTAGACTCTCTCCATGGAGGTTTTGTGGATGGCCGTTTTGTAATCTTGCGCGTCCTGTCTGGCCTTCTTGACCCTCTCGTCTGCTTTCTCGCGGATTTTGGCTTCTCGTTTGCGGCTCCTTTCTCTCTCGGCTGTAATATGGGCTTTTTCTCTCTCCCTCGTTCTTTCTGCCGATCTTTCCATAGCTGCAGCCTTTTTCTCCGCCTCACGAAGCAAGCTTCCAAACGGCTTGGTCGATGTCAAAGATAAAAGCTTGTGTTTTTCGTCGCTGATCCTTTCTTTGATTTTGTCCATTTCCGCAAGCCAAACGGTCTTTTGCGCCATCGCCCCGTCCAGCTCCTTTGTGATCCATTCGGGTCGGTTTTCTTTATCGTACCCCTTCGCCTTGCTTTGAAGTTCTTCAATGTTCCGGTTTAAAGCAGCCGTTCTCTTTCTGAGCTCTACAAGGTTGATTTCCAGTTTTGCCAATTCTTCGGCTTTTGCCTTATAGTTTTTTGCAACCTCGTATTCGTGCTGGCTTTGCGCCGCTTCCATCAAGGCATCCGCCAACATGATGTGATCTTCGATCAGCCGACGTCTCATGTCATCGTTCCCACCGGCAAACAATGATGCTTCCGCAGTTCTTTTCTCCGCTTCGGGCGCGACTTCATCCAAGCCCTCTACAATGTCAGACAGCCCGGATCTGCGCAACGCCTCATCAAAAGCGGATACGTCTGCGTTTTCTGGGCTCTCGTCGATGGAGTACATCCTCCCCTCGTCATCACCAACGACCTCCGCTTCCACTCTCTCCAGTGCTCGCTTGAAGGCAGGGCTCTCTGCTTCGGTCTTTGCCTTTTCCCCGGCGACGTACTTCTCGGTCAGCTCATGGAGCAGATCCGCGTCGAATTCGGGAATGACAGGCTCCTGTGGCAGGTAGGTGCCGTCCTTGTCGAACATCTTGAAGTCAAGGAGCAGCTTGTAGTAGCCCTTGGTGTAGACGTACTTGCCATCAGCGTTGGTGTTGAGGAAGTCGGAGAATCGCGGGCGCAGGCCTCGCTCCTCGCAGACCTTGAGGAACCGCTCCACGAACTGTCTCTCGTTGCGGATGGGGTTCCCCTCTCGCTCGGCGGCGGCGATCACGTCGGTGTAGACGTTCACGGGCTTGGCCTTGCTTCCGGATTCCAACGGCTTTTCCACCTGCTCGTTCTTGTAGTTTTTCCACTTGCCGATCTTCTTGATCTGGCGCACCACCTCGGTCTGGCCGGTGTGGAAGGGGATGATGTAGTCGATGAAGTCATCCTCCATGGCGGTGCGGATATGGTCATCGTTGATTCCTACGAGGATGGTACCGATGTTGGGGTTTCCTCTTGCTACCTTCTTGAAGTCGGGATTGTTGAAGTCGATACCCTCCACGGGATCGTAGACCAGAACACGCTCGCCGTTCTTCATCTCGTATCCGAGATCGCCCTTGGGGATCAGGCTGAGGTTACCCTTGGCCTTGGTGTCCTTCATGAGGAGAGCGAAGCTCGGCACCTTGGTGTAAAACTGGATCTTGATGCCCATGGCCGCGCAGTCCTGCACGGCTTGGATGATGTCGATCAGGTGGAACTCCTCAAAGTCCGAGAAGGAGAAGACACGGAGGCCGCCGAGATCGTTGATGCGCTTGACTTGATCCTTTCTGTATCTGAGGATCTGCCGTTGGTACTCGGCCTCGTTGGTAAGCAGTCGTGCCGACGACATGCCTCGTGCATTATTGAAAGCTTTCCACGCTTGGAGAATGTCCTTGTGCTCGGTTTGGAGCTTGTTCATGCCCTCCACCGTGGTCAGATCCGCGATGGTCGGCACGTAGTCTCCACCCTCCAGCATGGCCATGGCCTTGGCCTGTCCCTTGTTGTAGGCACTTTCCACGTTGTTCTTGGTATCGTAGTAGGTGTCTCGGTTGCCATTTCTCCATGCTTCTACGGCCCTCTGGAAGGTCTCTGCGATGTAGCCTTCGTTCTGACGGCGATCCTCCACGTAGCACAGACCGCAGGCCACCTCCAGGCCCTCGTCCACCATGATCTTACGAATGGTGGCGAATTCCTCGGCAGTGAATCGGCGGTTGGGGAACGCCTGCTGGATTCTCTGCATCATGCGGGTGTACTCTCTGCGCTTGCGGCAGATGTTGGAAAAGTCCAGCGTGCCCTGCTTGTAGTCACTGTTCTTGACGATGGCAGTGAGACGGCGGTCAGCCTTGCGGTGCGCGTAATCTACCATGTCGTCGCGGAGGATCAGGGTGGCGAGAGAGATCTCGTCCTCGACCCACTTACGGGCGCGGGACTCGTCTACGCCCAGCTTCTGCACCAAGCGGTTGACGGCATCGTCGATCTCCTGTTCGGTTTTGGGGATGTCGTCCACCGACAGCATGGCTGTGCCGCTTGTGGGGTCGATCATGACGCCGTCTTTTTTGTCAAAAGAATTTTCGGTGTAGGTATTGACAAAACCATCTGGTTGTGTTATACTATCATCGTAAGACATTCGGTCAGTTCGCAGGAGGCCTTTCACGGCTGTATTGCTGAGACCGGGTGTCTTATTCTCTTTGAATTCTATAAGGTATTGATACTGCTCTTTTCCTTTGTCCCGGATGTTGAATGTGACTGTGTAAGGAACGCCATCAAAAACGATTTCGTTTCTGAACTTGTACCAGTATTTTACGTTTTCATGTGCTTTGTTTTTAGGCTTGATGGCAGGGTTTGCGTAGCTGTCTTCTGTATTGGTTGCAGTGGGATCGTATGTTGAAGTAGCAAGAATATCAGCTAAATCATACAGAGAGCTTATTTTTGCTTTATACTCCTCGCCCTCTACTCTTTGATCGCCGTAAATATTTTTTTGTGCCGTGAAACGATCACCCAAAATGCGAATTTTCTTGACATCGGTCTTAAGCTCTACCGCTCCAAGGTTGAAAATTGTCGCAATTCTTTCTTTGAACACCTTGATACGCTCGTCCATGTCCACGCTTTTATCAAATCCGGACACATAGCAGGGTCTACCGTCTTTGGTCTCGCCAATATAAGAGAATACTTTTCTTTCTTCTCCTTGCGCAGCCTCTCCAACCTCCGCCGTTCTCGTTCTCTCCCCCGCCTCTCTCACGCCCTCCGTGAACAACCGCTCGATCTCCTCCAGAGACTCCACCGTCTCCTTCAGCACCTGCGCCGTCTTGGAGGCTTGGTTCAGGCTCTCCCAGCTTCGGCGGATCTGCCCGATGATATCGAAGATCCAGTCGCGGATCTTCTCCCACAAGGTCTTGTCGGTCTTGGCCAGCTCCTCCAGCACCTTGCCGTCGGTCAGAACCAGCTCCATGCCCTCGGCCACCAGCTCCTCGCGGGCAAGGGCGTTGGCCTCGGCTACGGTCATGGTGTCCGTGACAATGCCCAGCCGCTTGAGGGATGCCAGTTTGTCTGCGATGGCTTCTTCGGCATCCACGCCCATCTGCTCCAGCACGAAATCGGCCAGAGCCTCAAATTTTGCAGGCGACCACTCCTTGATGTAGTGGGCCACCTCGTGCCCGAGTGTGTAGAGTGATATGTTCTTTCCGTCGCGCATGGCGTTGATGTTGACGTGCAGGCGGTTGGTCTTGGTGTCGTAGTAGCCGTTGACCGTCCGTCCCTTCTTGTCCGTGATAGCCTGCTCGATCACGATCTCCGTTCCCAGCACCTCGGCCAGCACCTCGGCGGCCTTATAGGCGGCGTACTGTTCATCCGACAATGTCTTGATTTCCAGCCCCTTGCCCCGTACCACGGTTCCCTTCTTGCCTGCCATCTCGGCGGGCTTTTTCTTTGCCTTGGCTTTCTCCTCGGCAGCCTTGCGCTCGGCCTCCTCGGTCTCCCGACCGAACTTCATGGCAGCTTCCCGGGCTTCGGGTCTCATGCGGGACAGAGGCGACTCCTCACCCACGTCGAATCCGTATCGTCCGTAGATGTGGACACCGTCCGACCACGCCGCCGCGAACTCTTCGGGGGTCATGTCCGTTCCTTTGCGGAACTCGTCCAGCATGGCCTGTACCGATCCGCGGGGGACACTCTCTTTCACAGCAGCCTTCAAGAGGGCTTGTTCTGCCTCCCCTGTGGCTCCAAGAGCCGCTATATCCGTATCAGCAGGCATCCCTGCCCATACGTCCTCCTGCGCCTCCACGGGGCTCTGCTGGGCTTCTGCGGTCTCTCCCGCCATCTCCCGCATCATGCTCTCCAGAACAGCTCGACCCACCGTGGAGGTCAGAATATCGTCCACGTTGTTCTCCAGATCGGCCACCGTGTAGTCGCTTCTCTTCGCTCCTCTCTTGGCGGCCTCAGCATTGATCACGTCCACGATCTGCTGCTTTTGCTCAGGCTCTGCGTCCATCAGGATGGCCTCGTAGGTCTCCATCTGATAGGCCACCTGCGCCAAGTACATGTTGCCTCTCAGCTCACCGAGGAGAGCGTCCGCCGCGCTGCTGGTAGCCCGCGTAGGATCTGCCATGATCTGACGGTAGGCAGCCACGTTCCGACGGAGCTTGTCCGCCATCTCCCCCGCCGCCGATGCCGCCCGGCCTCTCTTAATGCCGCCAACCACACCCGTGGCCGCGCCCTTTATCTTGTCAGCGGTGCTTGCGGCCTTGTCGGCCTTCTCGGCAGCCTTGGTCTCCTTCACCTTGGTCTGTGCCCGCTCCGATCCCTTGATCAGCATCTCGGCGGTATGCAACACCTGCTCAACCTCGCCGCCCTCGCGAATCGCCTTGCCTGTCTTGCGCGCCGACTCAAAATTGATCGCCGCAGGCCCGGCCGTCATCAAGCCGCCCGAGAGGGCACCGACAACGCCTGCGTACAGAACGTTCCCGAGATTGAATTGCGCGTTCTCGTCGACGTTGAAAAGTCTCAGCAAAGCAGGATCCACCGCTTCGGAGATCGCCTCCTCTGCAAACTCTCCCGCCGCGCCCTTTGCCGTATCGACCAAGACAGAGGCGATCATAGACTTACCGCCGACCTTAGCCGCGCTCTTGGCTACGTTGACTCCCGTTCTTTTCAAGGCAGCCGAGCCAAGGCTCTTGACCGCGTTTACGCCCGCGCCCAGCTTGCTCTCCAGAATTCCTTCAACAGCTCCTACCGTCGCACCGTAGCCGAGCTCTTTGAGCCCCACGTCACCTGTCCGACCGGCGGCAGAGGATACGCCCTGCGACCCAATGGAAGCAAACATCAGCGGCTTTCCAACGATCGGAATCGCGGACAGCAAACCATAGCTGACGCTCTGACCCGCGCCGCTCACCACGTCACCCGCAAGCTGCATTCCCTTTCCGGGATTGTACCACTCGGTAAGGCTCTGCTGGGCGTCGGCTGTGCGGTTATCAAGGAATCGGTATTTGGCCATCTCTGTGTCACCGCGCAGGATGTCTCGGCTGGCAGCGGCAATATCCAGAACGCCCTCACCGACTCCGGCAAGACCAAGACCAAGTGATCCTGCCACGTACCCCGCACCTTCTGCAAGGCCGCCTCGGTTTCTTTCCGCATCGGAATAGGCGCTCACGTATTTCTTCTTCTTCGGCTCTTCTCTCTTCACACCGCTGTATGCCGATACGTACTTACTCATTTACCGACCTCCTCTGCTGTAATAGCTAAGCAGCTCCTTCATGGATTTTTCCTGATCGCTTGTAAGGCCCAGTTGCTTGCGGTACCAGTCCCAATGAGGCAGTATCGTCGATTGCACCAGGCCCGCCACCTTTCCGATGTCCATTATGCCGTTCGGGCTAATAATTCCTCCGATCGCGACGGTGCCAACATCCACGGCCGCCTTTGCCGTTTTCTGCAGCCACTTCGGCATGTCCTTCTTGTCCAGCCACTGCTCCGCCTTCTCGCCCAGCGTGATTGCTTGCTGGTTTATCAGCTCCGGCGCGTTCAGCTCTCTGGCCGCCTCAGCCATAAGCGCGTCGTAGGTCTCCTCGCTCATGTAGCCTCTGTCGCGGTAGTTTTGCCATGTGGTCACCATGTCGCATACTTCGGAGGCAGGACGGTCAATCTCACCCTCTTCAATTGCCTCCTTGACGTTGGCCACGTCACCCAAGAGGATACCCTTGTAGTCTTCCTCGGTGATCGCGCCTTCCTTACGGATCACGCCCGCCCGTTCAAGAACCAAAGCTTTTCGCTTTCCGTCATCGTAGGCCGCCCACGTCTCCTGAGGAATATCCAGTGCGCTCCATGCCGACTCCAGATCCTTTAGTGCATCAGTCACGACGGTTGCCGTCTCTCGGCTTACTTCCGACTGTACTTTCTCCCACGTTCCGGCAGACTTAGCCGCGTTCATCAGATCCACCGCACCGCTCATCGTGGGCTTCATCGCGAACTGGTTGACCGCATCCGTAGTAGCCGCCGCGGTCTCGGCTGTCAGCTGATTCATGATCGCATCCACGTTGATCTCAGGATTCCCCGCCGCAATCGTGTTGAGCCTTGCACGCAAGGCTTCCTTGTTGGTACCCGTGTACCAGCCCTCATTGGCCGCCTGAATCATCAGATTGTAGGTGTCCTCGTTCATGCCGCTGGCTCGTATCGCTGCCTCGGCCTTTTCGACCTCTTCCAACGAGGCGGCATCCGCATACAGCTGCTTCGTGGCGTTGTACCAGTCAAGAGCCGACCGGTTCTCTGCCTCAAACTCAGACCGCGCCGCCTCATAGAGCGCAAGCTGCTGGTCGTCCAGCTCTCGCATGGCCTGCCTGCCCGCCTCGTCTGCGGCAAGAGTGGCGTAGGAGGAGCCGTAGCCGCCTGTGGCCGCCTTGGCCTGGGCATAGGCTCTGCCGGAGGCCAGTCGGGCGTTCTCCTCGGCCTGCTTCTGCACGATGGAGTAGAGAGGGCTGGACTTGGCGTCGTACTTAAATTTGCGGTTCTGCATTTCCAGCAGTCCCTGTAGGGCGGACTCCATCAGCTGCTTGGTGTAGGCCGTGGTCATCTGGGACTGGGTCAGAGTACCGCCGCCTGCGCTCGCCCCGGTATCGGGATTGGCGATGCCCACGGTCACGTTTTGCCCGGTGCTTACCGCGGCCGCCCCATTGCTCGCAGGCTTCTGCACCACGTGAGGAGGCTTTACGGCTATTCCCTTGACCGTGGGCACGGCGGATGAGTTAGTAGGTGTTGCAGCTGCGTTTTGCCCAACGCCCGACGCGCCTCCTCTCGATAGGGGCTGCGCAGCTCTTGCCGCCTTATCCTGCAGGTAGTCGTCAAGGCGGTACTTCTGTTTACTTCCGTTCATTGTTCTGGATCTCCTTTCTCATCCGCTCGATCTCGCGGTCTTTTTCCTGCAGGGCGCGGTTGATCTCGTCCACCACGCGATTTACCTGCTCCCGCAGCTTGGCGGTCTGCTCGGCGGGTGTCCCCGTTAGTTGGGGGATCTTTTGTACCAGCTTAGACATGTCTTATACCTCCGCTCCCGCCTGCATGGTCTTGGTGATGGAGTAGACCTTGCAACCGCCTACTCCCTCCAGCCTCAGTCTCATGTGGTCGCACCTCGCAGGGACGACGGGCATAGTCACCGTCTTGACGGAGGTCGCTTCCGTTGCGCCAATCTGCTTCCAGTATCCCGAGGAATTGTACTGCACCATGATTCTCATGAAAGTCCCTGCTTCAAGGCTCATGCGGATCGCGAGCTTGCTGATGTACTTGGCATCGGGGTCGTTCAGCCCGATCAATCCCGTCTCGGCGTACCAGTGGACGGGCTCAGTCTCTGTCGGGTCATTCGCAGACAGCGGAGTAACCGTGCGGATCTCATGGGTCACAGTCTCCTCTTCGCCTACCTTCTTTCTGAGAACGCGGACGAAGTACATATTGCCGGAGACGGCTGCCATGCTCTCTACCTCGGTGGCGTCCTCCTTGTGCCAGACGCCCTGCGTGGTGTCCATGGCGTACAGCACCGCTCCCTGCCCCTTGTAGCCGTAGAGGGACAGGTAGTATTTATCTCCGCACGCGCCGCCTACGGCTCTTGTGTAGCCCGTGAGTTTGCCCAACCGCTCGGATACCGACACGGGGGCCGATCCGTCAAAGCCCATGACCGCCGTGGGCCCCTTGTAGTAGAGGGCGTTTCCAACTACAGCCAGGGACTTGTGTGCGCCTCGCGCCACGCCCACGCAGGGGGTGTCGTTGACCGCAAAGCCCGACGCGCCGTAGCCGCTGATGCGGAACATGGTATGCTCCTTGAAGAATGTTGGGTATCCTTGGAAGGTGACAGCTCCCGTAAAGCCTCCGTCCGCGCCTACCGAGAAGGTCACGGGGGAATCGTCATTCGTCACGTCCCCTAGGATCCAACGGTAGAAGTCGCCGCTTGCGGAGCAGTAGATCTCGTTTACAAAGCGGCCGCTGCCGTCATCGCCGTATCGGCATCCCCACAGGCGGTTGCCCGCCTCGATGAGGTGGTCCATGACGGGGATGGGACGCTTGATGGTGACAGGCTTGTCCGACGTTGCATCAGTCTCGACGACCGAATCGGGAATGATGCCCTTGACAATGATCGCCAGCACGGCATTTTCCACGTTGGCATAAGTCTCTGTTTTGATCGCCATCTTGACCCCGTCAATAGACGGATGGATCCCGGAGAATCGCAAAGCATCTCCCGCTTGAATCATGGATTTCATGGTTATGGGTTGGATCCCCAGCAAGTCTGCCGTGTCTATATGGGCGGTCAACCGCAGATGAGGCTCGATCTCGTACCATTCTCCCCTGTCTTCGTCGTATCGTCTGAGTTTGGCACCGCTCCCTGTCTCGTGCCACGTATCACCGTTCACAGCCTCTGTCGGCTCGGCGGCCTGGATAAAGGTCGCAGTTACGCCCTCATAGTCGCAGACCTCCAGACGGAAACGGTTGCTTTTGTTGACGTACTCGTCCTCGATCTTGCCCACGTCGGTAGGCGCGACCGCTCTCCCATCTGCCGTCTCCACAGCATTGACGTAGATCATGTCGGGAAACACGATGATGTACACGCCCATGGCCACCAGCCGCCGCTCGGTGCCGTCGTCGGTCATGCCGTAGGACGCAAGATCCAGCGTCCAGGAAAGGCCGTAGTGCAGGACGGTTCCGTCCAGCCATACCGCCTGATCCACGCCGAGGCCTCCTGCGCCGCGTACCGCAATGGCCGCGGGCTTTGTCTGCTTCTCGTGCGAGAACGGGATCCCTCGCTTTGGGCGCACCGAGAGCAGAGGTGCGTCGTCGGACGTCAGGTTTTGCATATCAAAAAACTCCCCGTCCGCGATTACGGGTCGGCGATTGAGTCCGCCGAAGGAGGCGGTCATAGTTCGCGTGGACGGGATCGAGTACAGGGGAGATTGGTAGAGCGACATGGGCTCACCTCCTTATGTGGTTAGTAGTAGATCACGGGGGCGTGAGGCAGAGCCTGATGCTCCCGTGCGTATTTCCGGGCAAAGGCGTCCATCAGCTCGTTGTAGCGCGTCAGGGCGTTAGCCTGTCGGTCGATCTCCTGAAGGGTGTAGCAGATCTCCGACTCCAATCGGTATACATACAGCATATCGTAAGGAGAAGGCACCAGCAGCGTCTTCTCGCCGTCGTTGTCTGTGTAGGTAGGGAAATCGACAGCCTCAGCGCCCTCGCGTCCCTTGATGATCTCCTCGTAGACCTGTCTGTCTACAGCCTCCAGATGCATGATTTTGATGTCCGCAGTCATAGAGTTGTCGCGCAGATTGTCGATCCGCGCAATGGCTTGATTGATGGTCATATCGTGCGACCTCCTTTTGTATGGTGCAAGGGGCGGAAATTTCCGCCCCTCAATTACAGGAAGGAAACGCCTTCCTGAGTCTGCCTTTCGCGCAGCTCCTGCGCCATTCTTTCGCGCTCGCGGATCTTGCGGCCTGCCATGGCCATGCGGTGCTTGTACGCCTCCGCGAACCGCTCGGGCACCTTGTGCATCTGCCCTCTCTCCAGCATGATGGTCTCGCCGTTGACGGACACCATCAGGTACTTGTTGGAGGGGTTTTCCATGTCGTAAGGTATGGGGCCGATCTCGACCTTCTTTTCGGTGTCGATCTTCACTTCATCTTTTTCCATTTTTATTCTCCTTTCATAGCGGGGGAGATTTTGTTCTCCCCCGCGTTGTCATCTCATTACCACGAGGCGGTGTTGAGATCGGTTGCGGCGATGGAACCGGAATTGAAAGAACCGGTCATCACCTCGATAACGGCCAAAGGATCCTTGACTTTGGCGCCATAGGCCATCTTCCAGCCCACGGTAGCTCTCTGATCCAGAGGATCGGCAGTGCCGCCGGAGCCCAGACCCTTACCGATGGTCTTGATGCCTCCCTCGGCCAGCTTGATCTGGTCAACGGCGTCTGCGCCCATCATAATGGCGTGGTATACGCCTGCAGAGGACGCGCCGTCCTTAGTGACCAGAACCGTGGAGGTCTCCACGAAACGGCATCCGGAGATGCGGCCGATCTCACCGGTCTGCAGAGGAGTGGGATCTGCGTACTGGTGCATAGCCTTGTACTCCTCGTCGTTGGTCAGATCATACCACTGGTCGGGATGAATGAACATGACGTAGTCGCCGCCGACGGCAGGGCGAATGTTGTTGCGCTTCATGGTGGCAACCAGCTTCTTGACAACGGCCACGGTCAGCTTGTGGTTAGCGGTAATGGCCGATGCGGCCGTGGCGGCAGTTCCCCCGCTCTCACCGTAGGCAGTAGCCACCTCGGGGTCGGCCAGGATGTCGTCGCGGAGCAGGGCGTTCTTGATCTCGGCGGACTGGTAAGCCTGTGCCTCGCGGGCAACGCCCATAAGATCGTAGATGGAGGTGCCCAGAGCCACGTCGGTGAACATGACGTAGTCACCATGCTGCTCCACCTGACCGGTAACGAAGCTCAGGGAGATCTTGCTGGGATCGGGGGTCTTGCCCTCGGTCAGCTTGGTGTTCTTGACAGCGATGCGCACCTTCTTGGGGAAGCGTGCAGTACTGCCGCTGTGGGCGGGAATATTGGTAGAGCCGACGTACTGGTCGAACACCAGCGCTGCCTTGTGGATCTCCACGAACTTGGCGTCGTTGGCCTTCTGAAACGCGCCGCTGATACCATCGCTGCCGGTGGTCATCATGTTGGTAGCCGCGTTCTCGGGAACGACGGTAGCCGCGAACAGCTGCAGGTCAATGGTGATAGCCTCGATAGTGAGGCCGTTGAACTTGGTTTTCATATTTTTCTCCATTCTGCGGAGGGTGTTTGTGTTTTGTTTTCTTGGATTTTAGTGCGTCATAAAGGATTCGAGGAAGTCGTCCAGAGCCTTTCCTGTCAGCTTGGAAGGATCCACGGATGCGTTCCCCGTGTAGCCCGCCGCCCCCTCTCGCGGTCTTCCTTCGTTGGCCTCGCGCTCGGCCAGAGCCGCAGCTCTCGCCTCCTGCTTGGCAACCTCGACGGCCGCCGCGTGAAGCTCCCTGCCGAAGGCCATCTCGTATGCCTCCCGCATAGAGAAATTTCCGGTGTCGTACAGCGCCTTGAATGCGGGATTCTTCTGTGCCTTTGCCATGTCAAAGTCGGGATAGGCCTCTTTGACCTCCTGCTCCTGCGCTTGCGCACGCGCAAAAGCATCCGCCCTAACCTGTTGCGCCGCTCTCGCTCTGCTCAAAGCCTCGTTTGCATCCGCCGCGACGAGGCTTTTCGCCACGTCCTCCGTCACGCCCATCTCTTTTGCTTTTGCTCTTACGTGAGCAGGATCATTGAGGATGGCCTTGGCAAAGGCCTCGGGGTCGTCTACGGATACGCCGTACCGCTCGGCCACGGCCTCTAAATGGGACGCGAGGGCATCGTACTTGCCCGCCTTGTCCACAGAGCCTTGGTAGCGCTTGGCGGCCGCCTGGTGGTGCATGAGGCCGTGCTTCTTGAGGAAAGCGTTGCGGCTCTCGGTGTCCATCTGCTCGAAGAAATCCTGTTCGGCGGTACTACCGCCCGTTCTTGTGGTGGTATCGGTACCGGTGCCGCCCGCAGGCGCTCCCATGTCACCGCTCCCGGACGAGTCGCCGCCTGTGCCGCCCTCGCCGCCTCCCTCCGCGAAGAACTGGAGAGACAGTCTCAGCAGCTTGCCGTCCTGCCACGTGGTGTTATTGTCGAGTCGCATATATCTGCGCCTCCTTTCCCCTCGTTTCGTGAGGTCTCCGTAAGTGTATATAGTAGCCCTTGTCGCGGGCAAGTCGTCTTTAGTACCGCTCAACGCGGAGCGAGTCCGGAAAGCTCCCGGCGTAGGCGTCGATGGCGGCCTCAACGGGAGTCAAGTACCGCTCAACGCGCTTGTAGTCCTTGGCGGTGGCCAGCTTAACGTCTACGATGCCGTCTCCGTACTGCACACGGATGATGCCGTCGAGGATCTTGTTTCCCATGGCCGCCACGGCCTTGGAGTATCCCAGCATCTGGGAGGATATCGCCGCGCACAGAAGGCTCTGCCCCTGTGCAGTCTCCGCGTGTCCTTTGGCCTCTACGGCGATCCTCCGTGCAGTCTTGTCCTTCAGGATTTTGATCTCGATCATGTTACGTGGGCGATGCCGCGCTCGCCGCCTCCTTCCTGGCTTGATTGATGCCGGGACCCACAGAACCGCTCAGGCTTGCAGATCGTCCGCTTCCTTGCGGCTCTGCACCGCCGAGGATCTGAGACAGCACCGCCTGCGTCTGCTCCACGTAGCTGGGCACGTCCTCCGAGGGGAGCCCATCGGCCGCGTCTCGGGCGGCACGGTCTGCATTCAGCTCGTCGATGACCTGCGCGTACTCCATGAGCGCCTGTCCCAATGCCTCCTTTTCTTCCTGCTCCTCCATGTTGGCGCGAATGATGCGGATGAGCTCGTCCTTTCCGTCGAAGTCCATTTGCTGGAGGCACGCCAACGCCTGAGACGCCAGCTGAGGAGAAAAGAACCCCGCAGAGAAGAAATTGAGCATGAGGTCGTTGTTGCTCATGCGGGTGTACTCGCTCTGCTTCTCCGTGGTGACCTCGATGTCGTAGGCAGGGTGTCTGCCGTCTCTGACAGCCGTGCGGCCGTTGTAGGTCACGTACTGCGCCTCGCCGTCCTCACCTACGATGCGATAGAAGTGATCCTCGTCGTAGAACTGGCGGATGAGTGAGATGAGCTTGTACACGATTCGCTTGTAGCACTCGTATGAGGAACGGTTGGAGAGTCGCCCCTGCTTGCCCTGCGCCTCCTGCAGAGCTCCGATGGCCTGCGCAGCCGTTACGCCGCCGGGGGTCGCGCCGGTGGCCACCTCGGTGGTTCCCGAGTTGGTGCGCTGCTCATCGATCATGGATGCCTGCAGGCTCAGCACGTTGCCGTCGATCCGAGGCACCTCAATGGGGAAGATCTCCTCGCGGCCGCCGCTGCCCTGATACTTGACCAAGGTCTTGTTGACGTCAAGGAAGTCCGACTCATTGACGCCCGCAGACTCCTTGTAGAAGTAGCGGGGGCGAGATCCCCACAGGGCGTTCTGCACCAGAGCCTTTCCGATGTAGTCGATGTACTGCTGGGTGTTGAGTCCCACGGCCACCTTACCAAAGCCCGCTGCCTGTCCCTGCAGGGGGTATAGGACGTCGATCTCGAAGGGGTAGTCCCCATGCTCGTACCAGCCGACCTCGGAAAGCTCCGCGTCGTTTTCGGAAGCGTACAGGACGACGTCGCCCACGAACTTGCAGTAGTGCAGAACGCGCTTGCGATCCTTGTTGCGCTTTTTGTAGTACCAGTCCACCACGGTGATCTTGGTGGGCTTGCCGTTGGTGGGGTTGTCGTCATACCGCTCATAGTCGCCGTCGTTGCAGGAGGCCTCCCGCTCCAGCTCGGGGTACTCGCGGATCAGTTCATCTCTGTCCATCTGGGTGAGGTAGAATATGTCCGAGGACTCTTGAATGTCCTTTTTCTCGAGATCCCAGTAGAAGTTAAGGATCTGCGCGTCCTTGACGTAGAGAGTCTTGGTCTCGCGGTCACATCCATGGGTGTAGAGGCACCAGCCCTGGGTGCCCTTGACGTACTGGTTGTCGTCGTAGACCTTCTCAAAGCCCATGCGGCGAAGCTCTACGGGGATGACCTTGCCGAGGAGGTAGGCCTCCTCCTCATCTTGCGCCTCCTGCGGGATGATGTTGGCGCGGGGACGGTTGTCTGATGCGTCTCCCACGAAATTCATGACCGAATTGAACAACCACGCCGACTGGGGATTGACCAGCTCGCCCCTCTTGCGGGGCTCGGTGTCGCCGATCAGGGCGTAGCCGCTCGCATCCGTGCCGGCGTACTCCTGATAGCGGCGCCGGAACCACTGCTCGTTGAACTTGATGGTGTTGTTGATGGTGCCCTTGGCGGCCTTGAACATCTCCAGCTTGATCCGCGCCTTTTCGACCTGCTCCTTGCCGATGCGCTTGGCGACCGCTTTCTTTTCCTCGGCCTTGGGGGCTTGGGTTTTTTCGTTAATATCGTTCATTTCAAATCTCCTTGCTTAACGTCAAGATACAGGTACAGGGGGTTGTGCTGCCAGACCTCACGTCTTACCGTGATGCGAGGCTCGATGACGTAGGTCATGCACATGTAGCGGGTCTCGTCGGCTATGTGATCCTCCCCCTCGGTGTCCACGTCCTCCACGTGGGTCTCGCTGTAGACCAGCGATGGCACGGTGCGAATGAAGTGAGGACAGGTGTTGAAGACGTAGTACATAGCGCGGCCTTCCTCGTCGAACTTTAGCCGCTCGTGCAGCTGCTGCCAGCCCATGATCCGAGCGTTTTTGCCCTTCTCAAAGTAGATGCCTTGGCTCTCGGCGATGTCGTTGATGCTGGGCCCGTGGGACTTTTCCCAGATGGCAGGGTCTGCCACGCCGTAGATCTTGTGGCCGCGGATGTTGTAGTCCTCCTGCTCGAAGCGCCGCACCTCCGCGAAGATCTCGCTGGCGGGCATCTCCAAGCCCTTGTTGACCTCGCCCTCCTTGCAGCCGTAGAACTCCTTGATGCGGTACAGGGTCTTGTCGGGTCCCACCGCGTGCCAGCCCACCGAGAAGGGCTTGGAGAAGCCCCAGTCGAAGGATCTGTAGATCGGCCAGTGCTTGGGGATCTCAAAGGGCTCGATGACGTGAGTCCAGCGGTGGTCTCCGTAATGGGCGGGATCGTTTTTGAACTCGCGGAAGACCTGCCCGGAGTAGGAGTCCCAGTCTCCGTAGAGCATGGCGTTGCGCTGTGCCTCGCTCATGCTGGCGAGCTTGAAGATGTAGTTGGGGTCGTTCTGCCGCAGTGCCGGATTGTCCTGCAAAAAGGACGGGATAAAGATCCGCGACATACGGCGGGTGTACTTCGTGCCGTCTCGGTCTGTGAAGGTGGAATTCTCCCAGATCGTGGTGTTGGGCGGCGCAGGGGTGATGAATCTGTCCTTGACCCAGCCGTGGCCGACTCCGCCCGGGTTGGCCGTGGCTCTCATGTAGACCAGCATCCCCGCGTCGTTGGGACGGTTACGGGATCGGAGAAAATCGTATTCGTCCCACGTAAAGTGGGTCAGCTCGTCAAAGCCGATGAAGTCGTAGGCGATACCCTGATACTGGAATCGGTCGTTCTTGTGTGGCATGGAGCCGAACTGGATCTTCGCGCCGCTGGAGAACCGCCATGTGTGGCTGGTGGAGTGGTAGAAGGCCTTGGGGTCGATGACGGGGTAGAGGGCGAGGGACTTGTCTATGAGCTCCTGCAGCTGGGGGAAGGTCTTACGGAGGATGATCCCCTTGTACTTGGGCTTACCGATCTGCCGCAGAGCCTCGGCCACCAGCGCGTCGCTCTTGCCTCCTCCTGCCGCTCCTCCAAACAGTACCTCATCCTCAAAACGCCGCATGAACTCGGCTTGGCGCGGCTGAGGCACCCAGGCCACACGCTTTCCGTTTACTACATCACCGGCCTTGTACAGATCCATTAGCTCAGCCACGATTGCTCACGTCCTCCGCCGGTGTCTCCATTCGCTCTTGCACAGGTATGAAAGACACGACATTCTCTCCGGCGTCTGCTTCTACAGTGACCTTCTCTTGCCATCTGCCCGGACTCCGATTCGTCAACACAAACCTCTGCGCCCGCGTGTCTGCCGGTATCACCTGCTCCTTGACCTCCTCCAGATCGTGTACCACTCCCTCGCGGTCCACTACCTGCTTCTTGATCTTGACCTTGACCTTGCGGTCGAAACAGCTCTCAATAACCGCCTGCTCCACTCGCCTGGCCGTCTCCTCGTCAAGCTTCTGTCTGAGCGCGTCGTTGATGGACTCGCTCCGTATACACCACTTGTTCAGGGTGGTTCGGCTGATGCCGATGATTCCGGCGATCTCCTCCAGCTTCAGCTTGGCCATGCTTCTAAGCAGAGCCAGCCCCTCCGGGGTCTCCCAGTCTTCGATTCTGACTCTTTTTCCCAAAATTTCCCTCCTTTCGCAAGTTTTATCTCATAAAACGCGCCCGCGCACCCGTGCGCCCGCACCGCTGTGCGCTCGCGGCGGCGTTCATTTTGTGCCGTTTTGTCTCTTTGCGCAGATTATAGCATTTTTTTCTTGATTTTGTCAGCCCCCAAAATTTGCGAATTTACATTTTGTTCATACTCCCCAATCAAGCGAACGCAAAACGCCCGCCAAAGTCGGTTTTTTCCGACTTGGCGGGTGTTTTAATTCGGTTTTTTCCGACTTGGTGGGTGTTTTAATTCGCTTTATTCTGCCTCTATTTTGGCGTCTGGCCTCTTAAATCCCAATTTACTATCGTTCATTTGCAGCAAAGGGCACAAGGAATAGTACCGTCTACAGTATTTTCCCATGAAATCCTTCTTTTTCTCCGACGTTCGAAACTTCGTTACCGTTTTACATCCGGGCTCCACTCCACCGTCGCACGTGATGCACCTGCCTTCGTTGTCGTTATAGTATGGGCACTCAATACCGGCATCCTGCTTGTTCTTTCCCACTGCTGCCTCCTATCTGGGCATCCTCGCCCGCCACTTGAACCATGCGATCAGCCGCCACCTCGGCGGCTCCTGCTGATACCACGCCGCCATAGCGCGTCGGTACCAATTCTTGCGCTCCCTCTCTTTGGCTCTCCTGTCCTGCCTGTTACTCATATAGTCCTCCTTTCCGCGCTCGTCAAAGCGCTCCAAACGCCGCACGGCGTGCCGCAATGTCTCGCCGCTCGTCCCTGCGTCTTCTCGTCTCTCTCTTTCCTGCCTCGGTGTCCTTTCGGTACAGCTTGAGGTGGATCACCCACTCCCCGAACTGCTCGATATGTACCGCGCTCGCCTCGGCCAGATAGTAGCCGGGATACCGCTCCTCGATGGCCGCGAACCGCTCCTCCGTGGGAACCACACCCTCACCGATGTGGGCGTTGATGTCCTCAATCTCCTTGGCCAGTTCCTCTACAGAGTCCTTGCCGATCTGACCGTTGTGCTCGGCGGTCTCGGGCTTGACCATGTTGCGACTGGCGTACCAATGGTGCTCGCCTTTTTCAAGCCCGCCCTGCTTGCTCACGTACTCAGTCATTGCCTCGAAGCCCTTCTCCGACGCCTGCAGCGTGCGGGCGTTGACGATCTGCGCCTTCCCCCACAGCTCTTTTATTCGCTGCTCGGAGAGCCCGCCCGTGATGTTAAGGTGCACGTGGAATCGCTTCCCACCGTCGTGCCCCTCGATCACGTACACGTACTTCAGAGGGAGCAATCTCCCCTTGTTGTGCTCCGCCTCCCAGACAGAGGGCTCTCGCTTCTCCCAGGCGCGCTTGACGCGTCGAAGAAACTTGTCCATCTCGGCCTTGACCTCCGCTCTGGATTCCGGCTTGTGCCCCTCGTCAAAGGTCAGCAGCACCCACAGATCCCGCCCTTCCGCAAAATTGGCCACGATCATCCGCTCAAAAGCCATCTTTCGATTCCGCTCGTTGACCAGTTCCTGGCTCTCCTTGGTAGGCTTGCCCAGGGATCTCCGCTGTCCCTTCTTGGCCTTGCACCGACAAACGGTAACGTCGCAGTACTCCAATCCCGGATTGTGCACCGTGTCCCGATAGTAGCTCACCATCGCATTCATGCCATCTCTCCTTTCGCTCTTGTTTCTGATTTTTTTCACACGGGGATGCTCAAACCCACCCCATGTCCCTCTTTACCTGCTCCGACAGCTTTGCCTCGGCTGTCCCGAACTCAAAGACCTTGTTGTACAGTGCGCTACGCAGATACGCCTTGAGACAGGTCACGCCCGGCAAGGCCGCCCGAAGCTCCTCGGCTCTCTCCTCTGCCATCTCCTGCGTGACCTCGGCCAGCACCTCGGCCACCATCCCCGCCTCCAAGTCCTCTCCGTTGATGCGGATCATGGCTCGTGGCGGCATCATGTAGACCTCGGCCATCACGCGGCACATGTCGTGCAGGATCCCGTAGCAGGCGTGGAGCCGGCTGTACTCATGGAATCCGATCTGATCCTCCGCCCTGGTGATCGCCTCCCGGAAGCTCATACGTCTGGGCTTTGGGGTATCCCCCACACCCGGTAGGCTTTGCTCACGTCCCCCGAAGGCAGGCAGGCTGGCAGGCATCTCTCGATCAAGGATCTGATCTCTCTCGCTTGACTCGCTCCTCTTGTTTCTCGTCATTCTCTTGTTCCCCTTTCGTGGTTCTATACTTAATACAGCAATGCCAGCCTATGAGGATGGCGAGTCCTCAAATTAACGCCGTTATGCAGTTGCTGTCGCCGGGCTTTGCCCGTAGCCAAGGGCGGCGGAATCGAACCGCCTGCGGGCTTGTCCCGCGCTCCCTGCGCCCTTGATATAATAAAGGTAGGCTTTGCCCTCCCCGAAGGGAGGGCTACGTCTTGCATCAAAGCTCGATGTGCTCGATCTCCGCTCTGATCTCCAGAACGTGGAGGTAATGCCTCATTGCGTTCAGTTGCTCACGGAGCAGATCCAGATCGCAGTCATGCTTGGGCATGTCCACCTTTTCCGGATTCCGCATGGCCGCCTCAATGCGATTGCAGAACCTATTCAGCCGCTCGTAGCGGATCTTGGTCTGGCGATACTCGGCAACAAATCGCGCCTTGTAGTCCTCGCTAAGCATGAGAGGCACGGTCTCCTCAAACTCGTTGTAGGGCTTGCAGGAGCAGGCCATCATCTTGGTTTCATCCATCGATTTCGCCTCCTTTCTTCTCAAAATATTCAACTCGCAGATCCCGCACAGCTCCCTGTCCTCACACCGTAGGCAAGGATCGCGCCGGATCGCAAATCCGTTTTCGGTCATTTCATCCGTCCTTTCTCCTGATGATATCCGTATCGGCAGGGCCGTGTCGGTTTTTCGTGCCGCAAATCGGGCAGATCGTCATGAAACCCTTTACGTAGTCCACCGTGTATCGGTATCCGCACCCGCACAGGTCGCAGTCTGTCTCGAAGATCTCCGCCTGTGGCCGCAGGATGGTCACAGGGTCCGGGATTTCGATCTCTTCCGGCTCGTCTTCAAGTTCCTCAAGTTTGTTGTCGTGCCATACCCACATGATCACAACGCTGATCAGCACCAAAAACATCGCAAGTGCCGTCCACATCGGCACAGGCTCGTCAGCGTACCCAAAAAACCGGTTAAAGGCGTCAATCAACCTTTCTTTCATATCTTCATCCGCTCCTGCTCCGCCGCCACGCCCGCGGCATTGTAGACTGCTCCGAGGGTCTCCACCAGCTGCTCCCCAATCTTATAGGGATAGATCAGGCCGCGCAGGACAAAACCGCTCATCACCGCCACATAGGGGCATCCCGCGCTGTCCACACGCTTGAAGCACTCGCATTCCTTCCAGGCCTCAAAAGGCTTGCGGTAGGCCGACTTGATCACCACAAGGCCTCCTCCTCCGTCTCGGAACAGGGTCAGTTCGTCCCCTCCGAGGCTCATCTGGAAGTCCAGCTGCTCCAGCCGGTCGTCTCCTTGATGGACGTCAGTGAAGTCCATGCCCTCGGGCAAAGCCCCCTTGTGACTCACCACCAGCTTGTCCCGCTTCTTGGCGTCGATGTCGAAGATCGCGCAGATGGACTCCTCGTCCAGATAGGGCAGACCGTCCAATGGGTAGCAGGCCACGCCGTCGGAGATCCATTGGCGGGGAGGTGTCGGAACGCGATCCTCGTCCATTTCCTCCGTCAGCATCTCCAACAGCTCCTCGGGGCTCATGACCGGCTCCTTCGCCGACTCGTCGAACAGCCTCACGCACCCGGAGGCTTTGCATAATTTTTCTACTGCTTTAAGTTTCATGCAGCCATCTCCCTTCATAAAATACCCACGCCCGGCCATCCTCGTCCACGTGCACCGTGATCTGCTCCTCGTTGGTGGCGATCACCAGGGCGGCGCGGAAGGTCTCCTCGTCGGGGGCCTCCTCGGCCTCGGTGAACTCGGTCGCGGCCAGCTCGGCAAGCACCGCCTCCAGCTTCTCCCCGCCGATCCACTTCTGCTCGTATGGCCTGGCCAGGTCGGGTATGTAGTAGCAGACCGTCACATCGGAGGCGGCGGGGAGTCCAAACGGCTCGCCCTCCCGGTCTCTCCGAAACCGGACTCCCAGCACCAGCAGCGCGAAGGCCAGCACCAGAACCAACAAGACCATCAGCCGCAGGGCGTAGTCCTTACAGGCTTGTTTCATGCACCCGCCTCCTTCATCAACGTGTGGAATCCCCATCTTTTCTTTTCGTTGAACCAACGGTCAATGCATACCTCGCAGGATATATCGTCGCCGTTCTCATCAACCGTGCAGAGAATGTCGCAGCAGAACCAATCGTGCAGCTTGTGCGTCAGCTCCTCAACGGTTTCGCATGCGGGGATCAGTTTCAAAAGCTCCGACGCTCTATCCGGATCTCTGCCTCGGTCAAACGCGGCCACCCACTTCGCCAGCTGCTCCTTGCTCAACAGCTTCAACGCCTCAAATCGGGTCATCTCCTTGCCCGGCTCGGCAGCGACTTCTGCGGCCTCGTTCGCCCCGACCTTTACCTCCCCCGGATCCTTGCCGCCGTTGGCGTAATACATGGGGCTTGTTCCATCCAGCAGGGCCCGCTCATAGGGCTCCACCTCGTATCCGAGCGCCTCCAGGAGCTTGTAGATCAGATCCAGCTTATCACTTTTTTCGTAATCGCCCATGTACTGCCTGGCGGTCTTGTCGCCGCTGTACTGCCACGTGTGGAACGGATGGTGGCCTCCTCCGTTGTTCTCGATCCCCGCATAGATCGCCCACAATGCGGTCTGCACAGGGTGTCTGCGAGCATCATTTTTAACGTCGTTGAGGAGGTCATTGTCAGTCTTCCCCTCATGATCTGTCCAGTCACCGAGGAATTCCTCCAGATCGTCTCTTCCGGTGTACGGGTTTCCGTTATTATACGCCCAGTAGTCCACCGCTCCGGCCATGAACGCGCCGAACACAGCGGTACACGTGGCGGAGTCCAGACCTCCCACCCAGAACTTCCGCTTTTCAGCCAGTTCCTCAAATACCTGCTTCAAGCCGTCTGCAACGCGCTTGCGCTCGTTCCATTCGGCATCCCATGCGGCCTTGGCAGGATCCTCGTTCACAGGATCTGCGCCGGTCTTGGCGAACAGTCGCACCTCGGAGGGATACTCTTCCAGCCAGTAGGCTACCTCCCACTCGGGCTTTACGGTTCCGTCCAACTTCGCGCCGAGGAACTTCTCGTTGGAGGGCTTGGCGGACTTGGAAACGCTCACAACATGCTTCCATTCGCCCGAATACCGCTCCTTCTGCTCAAGCCTGCGCAGACCCATGCTCTCCATGACCTCCGTCCAGGCCGACTCCTGCTCTCGCTTCTTCTCGATATCCTTGGCGTTCTTGACCTGCCACTCAAAGTTGGCCGTTCCAATGGCTCCGAGAGCCTTGTCGCGCAGCTCCTCATCGTTGATCTCGCCCACCTTCTCCAGATCGCCAATGGAGATCTGCTTGCCCTTGGCCGCCTTTTCCAGCTGCTCGGGGGCAATGGCCGCCACCTTCAGGCGGCGGCGCACCGTGGACTCGCTGATACCCGTCTTCTCGGCGATCTGGGCGGCACCCAGACCCAGATCCATGGAGAGCTGACGCAGACCCTGCGCCTGCTCCACGGGGGTCAGATCGGTTCTCTGCAGGTTCTCGGTCACCATGGTTGCCAGCTGATCCTCGTAGCTCATGTCCGCGATCACGCAAGGCACCTCGGGCAGTCCTGCCAGCTTGGCCGCGCCCAGACGTCTGTGACCGATGACCGCCATGTAGTAGCCGCCGTCGATCTGCTCCGCGGTGATCCCCAGCTCAGCGATCCGCTCGGCGGGAAGATTCCCGACCTCCACCACCGTCAGGTTCTGCATGATTCCATTTGACTTGATGCTCTCGGCCATCTCGGTGAGATCCCCCAGCTCCTTGCGGGGGTTCTTGGGGTGCGGCAGGATCTTCTCCGTCCGCAGGTATACGAGGTTGTTTCTTACGGTTTCCATTTTTCTTTATCCTTCCTTTTGTTCTTTAAGTTTCCTTTTTTCTGCATCGGTCATAATTGCGACCAGCACGGCCGCAAAAAGCCAATCCTCGTTCTGGAACTCGTAGCACTCTATACGATCATTTTCGCGTATCTCGAGCCTTATGTCCACTTTGTACTTGACATCTATGGGATCTGATACGCTTGATTTTTTTGGCGTACAGGTGATGCTAACTTTTGTCCCTAATCCTATCATTTCTCTTGACTTAAACTTGGTGCATCGTATATCTGCCGTGTCACCGCAAAGCACCCTTCTGAAAGAGCAAATTTTAAGGCATTCTTCGTTGTTTGTGCAGTCTTCGCATCGTGCCATATCACTCACCGCCTTTCTTAAGTGCTTTTATCTTGGCATTGATGTGATTGACCACCATGTTTTCAACGTCCATCAGCCCGTTAATCGCCTGCCAACACCTTTCTCTGCACCAGGACGGCTGTTTCTTTACGTTTTTTATTACATCGAGGCAAAAAAGAAACGTACCGCGAGACCAGCATCCGTCGCAGGCTCGCTCGTTGCACCAAGCCTTGAATTCCTGGAATGTCATTCCGCGCCGCCTCCCATCTTCGCAAAACTGCAATACTCTTCCGGCTCTACACGGCAATTTCGCGCATAACAATACCACGACTCTTTCGCCTCTTCGCCGATCTCCTTAATCGGGTATCTGTGTTCGCAAAACTTGCAATTCTTACACAGGATCACCATGCGCCATCCTGCGTTGTACAAGGCTTTTGCATACCACGCACCAAACCCATCGTTCATGCTCCCGATAGTCGCAAGAGCGTTTACTTTGGCCGTCTCAAGATCCTCGGCCATCTCCTCAATCTGCTTTTCTTCGCTCATCGTTTCTTCCTCCACGGTGCGAAATACACACCACCCTCGGCATCCATCGTCACGCCCCGCTCCCACTCCAGCACGTCCGCTCCCTTCTTGCGCAGCTCCTCCCGCATGTAGTAGTCCTCCACGTTCTTGCCGGTGGCCGCCAGCTCGTAGCGGCCCTCCTGCACTCGCAGATCCCTGCGAGCCTCCGCCCGACAGCGGATCATGCCCTCCCAGTCTTGACGCAGTCTCTCGGCGCCATGCGGGTCCTTCTCCTTCGTTGCGAGGTAGTAAAGCATAGAGATCAGCATCGCATCGGCCGTGGCCTCGTGCTCCAGCATGCGGTATTTGGCTACCCGATTCCACGCCCGGATGTCCGCATCGGTCATATCCGGGAACTGCCGCAGGATCATGGGCGGCTCCTTTTTCTCAAAGTTTGCCTTCATGTTCTTGTTCCTTTCTTTTTTCCGAGATCAGACCTCGATCTCAAAATCCTTGTTTTCCTTCCCAAAAGCCAGCTCCCGCGTCTTGGGCACGTAGGTCGCATGGCGGTATATGATACCACCTCGCAGTTTGAAAACGCCGTAGCGGTAGTCAGGCACGCCTATCCAGCTGGCCTGCACCTGGCCGTTGATCAAAAAGTCGATCTCATAGCCCTCGACCACCCGGCGCTCGCCCTTGAAATCGTAGACACGCCGCTTGTAGTCTCCGCGCCTCCACTTGGCCGTGTACTTGGCCATCACGCCACCTCCTCCGGCTTCAGCATCCTCGTCACCAAGTCCCCAACGGGGATCTCAAACATCTTGGCCGCGCTCTCGATGTTGGACACCGTCCAGCGGTCGGGGTGCTTCATGCGGTCGTAGTAGGTCGCCCTGCATACGCCCATGTACCCCATGACGTTCTCCGCCGGCACGTGTCTCTTGTCGCAGATCAGCTTTAGGTTGGCACAGAAGGTGTCGCCGATGCCCATCTTCCGGATCGACTTCTTGACCGTCTTCTTGACCGCCTTCTCAGCCATCAGCTCTCCCCCCTCTTCCACTTCTTGCGGGTCCTCTCTCTCTTGCAAGGGCTGTCCCACAGCTCCGCGTCATCCTCATATGTAAGAACTACCGACAAGCCCTTAAAAAACCAAACGATATTTTCCCAAATGGCTCTCATGATTTTATACCTCCTCCAGATGTTCCTCACAGCAAAACCAGCCGCGCTCAAATTTTGGTTCAATGCCTATGTCCCGCGCCCGGTAGTCCGTCACCCCGTCGAAGATCTCCCGCGGAAACTCCACCGTATACGTCCGCGTATCCACGTAGATTACGGTACCCACCCATCCGTCAATGTCCGGATTCCCGGTACCGTCGGTGTGATACTTTACCTTGTCACCTATATTGAACTTGCGATCCACGTTGATCTCTCCGCTCCGCACCTTGGCGTCGCACAGCCGGCAGACGTATTTGACAAACTTGATAGGCCCCGTATATCTCGTCCGCATCATCTTGGTGCCGGTCGGGAACCGCTCGTGGCAGATAGCGCACACGTGCGGAGCCTTCACCACCGTTAAGCCCTGCTCCTTGATCTTGAGGTCGCTCATTGACTCGCCTCCTGCTCCTGCCGCCCGCGGCGGGGAGGAGCCGTGAACCACGTCCGCCCGAGATCGCAGTAGGGATAGTATGTGCCCAGATCCTCCTGAGGCGGGTTGTGGTCGCTCACGAAGCATCCCTTGGACGCAACCTCTGTTACCGTCACAGCAATAAGCCCGTCCTCGCCGTCATCATCCTCATACGGTACGTAAATCTTCTGCCCGATCTTGACAGGCGCATAAAACACATGCTTCTCCATGTCAGTCCTCCTCCGAGTCTACCTCGACCATTTTTTTCTTGGACTGCGTGATCATCATGAGAAGCTGCATCGTCGGGTCTTCTTCCATGACTTCTTTTATAATTCCTTGCAGCCCCTCCAGCAAGCTCAATTTTTCAAACGGATCGACGCCGAACAGATGCTGTCCTGACGCCATACCCACAGCTATTCTCTCGGGCTCTACGTCATCCTTTATCTCGTCAAGATGCGCGTACATGATCCCCCAAGTCGTGAAATCCTGGATGACCCTCCCGGTGTTCTCCTCCACGATTTTTACGCGAAGCATTCTTTTTTCCTTGCTCATGCTCTTGTTCTCCTTTTCGTTTTTTATTTCACCTTCCGCCCGGTGACCCGCATCAACGCAGGCTCCAGCGGCATGATCTTCTTGGTTTCAGGGCTCCATACCCCCACGGGCAAGCCGTCCTCGGTTACCACGTACATCCAGTCCTCGGGGATGATCACCGACAGCTCCCCCTGCAGCTCGGGGTACTTCCCCCGCACTTCCTCGATCTCCGCGGCTACCCGGCTGCGCTCCTCGTCGCACGCGCCCGTCAGCTTGAGGTCGATCTGCACCCGCATGCTCTGCGCCGCAGGGGTGTTGTCCCCGCGCAGGGCCTCGATCACCCGCGTCTTGGCCTTTCCAAACATGGCACCCAGGGCCTCGGTGGTGATCCCGAAGGACTTCATCCGCATCTCACAGCGGTGCTTAAACTCATCTTTTCTCATAATACTCAGTTTTTTTCTCCTTTTTCTATTGACAAATCTGATTTTGTGTGCTAATATTAGTTCGAAAGTTAGATTTCAGCCCGCGCCAACGGGCTATCTTTATCACCGTGCCTGTACCATTGGTACGGGATAGTTAGGGGGCTCCATGAATTTAAGCCGTCGCCAAACCGCTCTCCTGAAGCGCATCGGTCAACGACGTGTCATCAGGACGAACAAGAAAAGCATTGACGATCTCGTTTACCTGTACGATCTCAGTCTGATCTCCGTCGTCAGTTGTCCGAAGGAAGACGACTACTATTTTGAAGCATCCGGTCTTACCGAGAAAGGCAAGGCTGTTCTCGATGAAAGGATTCTGTATTACAGAGACCGCCGCGTTCCTCACGTGGCCCTCGGTCTATCTGTAGCGGCTATCCTCATATCTCTCGCCTCTCTGGTTCTCCAGTTCCTCGGCCTCAGCCTGCCGCCATTTTCAGTATGATCGATGCTACCGCGAGCAGGATCGCCACCACGTTCAGTACAATGCACACGTAGTACACCTTCTTCGCGTCCGTCGGGAACCGCTCCCACGTTGGGATCTCGTGCCCCCGTCCGAATCGCTTACGGATCTGCTTGTTGATCCATTTCATTTCCTGTTTGGTTTCCACCACTAACGACTCTTGGAAAAGCCCCAGATATTCGTCGTAGTGTTCCGAGAAGTATCTGTCCTTTTTCCGACTCATCCATTCACTTCCCTTCCTATATTATAGTCCGTACCCTCGGTACTCCCCGCGCCCTAATTTTTCCCCCGCTCGACGAAAGGTAGAAAGACGAGCGAGGGAAAAATCAGAACAAGAGGCAATGCTAAGGAAAATACCGAATGGCACCAACCCGCCACGGACGGCGATAATCGACCGGCCGAGAACTATGAAAAACTCGGCAGCCTTCTGCCGGAGGGGAGATACCAGCCTCTCTCCCTCGGCGGGTTGTGGCTTTATTATATCTCATGAATCTCATTTTGTCAATGCCTATTTCTCATTTTTCTTATTTTTGTGCGTCTGCACAAAATGAGAAATATGAGATTGGTAAATCTAAACAACACAAGGAGAAAAAACAATGTTCTGGGAACGTCTTGTACAGTTATGCGCAGAACGCAACACTAAACCCAACCCCGTGGCCAAGGAACTCGGCATCTCCTCGGGGTCTGTCACAAATTGGAAAAACGGTGCCGTCCCCCATAGCGCAACCTTAAAAAAGATTGCCGACTACTTCGGTGTCAGCACGTCTTATCTGCTCGGCGTGTCAGACGATCCCGACCCCATCGCTCTGGTGGATCCAAGCAAAAAAGAGCCACCCATGCTGGAGTGGCTCACTAAGCTCGACGATATGACCCCCGACGAGCTCGCAGAAGTAGAGCAATTCGTGGACTTTGTTTTGTCCAGAAAGAAGTGAAATTTCAGTTGTTCTTCATTTCTGCTAAATTTCCGCAAATATCCCCTATTATTTCGCAAATATCCCCCTGTTATTCCGCAATAAAAAAGCCCCGCCGTATGGCGAGGCTGTGTGTATGTATCATTTTGATTTGGGCTTGTGGTTTGGATCGTAACGCTTGCACGCCCGCTCCAGCTTCTTGAAATCGCAAGAAATGCTTGCCAAGAACTTGTTGTCCCCGGACACAACGTCAAAGTACGTCTGTTGCGCGTGGAACAGTATGCTTGCCTTGGAACGGTTGCAGATCGTGATCTGCCTTTGCAAAAGGTTTCTGTATTTATCGTCGGACTCTTTGGAGATGTCGTACTCGATCAGAGCCTCATCGGGAACGGGTATCATGTTGTTGAATCCCAGCAGCCCGTAGTTTCCGCCGTCCAGCTTCATGATGTGCTTCCCTGCCTTGATCTTGGCGTGGTTTGGCTTCGGAGATTCCATCGGCACGAAATACTTAAATTTCCCAAAGGCGAACACCACACCCACGTAAGGTCTCTTGGCGTTCTTATTGTACTGCACGCGGGAGTCTGTCCCGTTCAGATATCGCACGTAGTGATCGGTGATTCTGTAAATTCTCAGGTTTTCCATTGTCTCTCCATTTAGTAATGGCGAGACGGAGAACCGCCTCGCCATTTTTTTGACTCCCTACTTACGGCAAGGGATCTCCGCTTTTTTAAGGCTCGTATCACGGAACAAGCTAACCGCTTTTTTAAGGACGAACTTACGGCATCGTCTATCCGCTTGGATGGAGGTGATGAGAGGACGTGGGAGCACGTTCACTATCACGTTGCGTGGATTTTCTCCACGCCTATATTATATTACAAAGCCCCGCAAATGTAAACCCCCATTTTGCACAATTTTTTATTCCCAAACTTGTAAAGATTAACCGCATTTTGCCACCTCCGGCAAAATGGTAAAGCCCCCGCCTCTCGGCAGGGGCGTGGCAAACAAAAAAGCCCCGCCGTATGGCGAGGCATACAAAAGTATGTTTACACATACTTTTTGTTGAAAATTACTATAAAAAATTCCCTCAAAAGGTATTGACAAATATCTCTCGGTGTGGTATCATGAAGGCGTAGGAGCTACCTGCAACGGTCGCTTCCTCGGTTTTGGTTAAAGATAACCGCACTTGGGAAAATGGGGGCGGTTATCTTTTTTTGTTACCCAGTACCAGTGATACGATTGCGATGACCATCTTTGCGGATTTGTCAATATTTTTTGACAAAAAACACCCCGCCTCTCGACGGGGTGCAGCAAACCTCACGCTCCTCTCCAATATAACGCATATATGAGCAGGCATCAATCCCGCGGCTTCTTCTCGCGGCGGGACACGACCCCCACCACGTACCGCAGGATCTCCTCCTCGTCATCCTCTGTCAGCTCCCCCGTGGCCTTGGCCTTGTAGAGCTTGTCCTTCAATCGGGCTCTCGCCGTGTCGGCTGTGTTCTCGGCTTTGACGGTCTTCTGGTTTCTTTTGGTGTCGCTCATGATTTGTATCATCCTTTCTGCCTCCGGCTTGGAGTGCCCTCTTGATGGCATCATTATATACCCCCGCTCCCCTGCCGTCAAGGACGGCGTTTACCGTTTCCGTAAAAATTATCAGACAACTTTATAAAGGAGATTACCGAAAATGTACCTCGACAAACTGAATGCCATGAAAAAATCCACCAATACCCGGACAAAGACTCTCGCGGATGCCGTCCATCGGTCAGAACGCACCGTAGGACGTATGCTGGCAGGCGAGGCAGGCATCGACATGAGCGAGCTCCAGACCATGGTCTCGGTCATGGGCGGCACGCTGGATGACATTTTTGACGGGTCCGACATGCGCCTCCCCCGCCCTGAGGTGGAGACACTCAATAAGCAGATTGAGGCTCTGACCGAGGAAATCGGCATCTTAAAAGCAGAAAACGCCATGCTGCGGGACAAAAACACCGCCCTCGATACAGAAAACGACAAGCTCCGCCTCACCTTGGCGCATAAAGAGGAGCTTCTGACGCTCCACTCCTACTATATGGGACTTCGTAAAGGTGACTGAATATGCCAAAAAAGCGCAACACAAAGCTCCCCGCCATTAAGCAGCTCCCCAGCGGAGCGTATCACGCATCTGTATACAGCCACACCGATGCGGACGGCAAGCGGCATTATGAGTCCTTCACCGATTTCGACTACAATGCCGTTCTCCTGGCAGTGGCGCAGTTCAAGGCGGACAAGAAGCAGGACAAGATCGACCGCGCTACCGGTAAGATCAAGATGACACTGGGGGAGGCCATGGAGAAGTACATGGAATCCAAGTCTGCTGTTCTGTCCCCCGCCACGATCCGCTCCTACCGCACTATTATCCGCAACTATCTAAGAGTACTCCAGACTGTCCATGTGGACGAGCTCACCCGAGATCAGGTCCAGGTGGCTATCAATCAAGAGTCCATGGCCCACTCCCCTAAAACTGTTCGCAACATTCACGGCTTTCTGACCGCCGTCCTGCAGGTATACCGCCCCGACTTTGTCCTGCACACAACTCTTCCCCAAAAGAAAAAGCCCTCGATCTCCATCCCCACCGAGGACGAGATCAAGAAGCTCTTTACTATGACCGAGGGAACTGACCTGTATATCCCCGTCCTGCTCGGTGCGGTTTGCGGTATGCGTCGCGGAGAGATCGGAGCGCTCACGTGGGACAGCATCGACTTCGGAAAAGGCACTATCACCATCGACCAGGCACTCGTGCTTGGCGAGGATCACGAGTGGATCGAAAAGACCACCAAGACCACAGCCGGTACCCGCACCATCCGTATGATCCCCCTCGTGGCCGGCACCCTTAAAAAAGCCAAGGAGGAGAGTCCCTCTACTGACGGCTATATCACTATCCGCCCGGACCTTATCAGCAACCGTTTCTACAACCTGATCCGCGAGTCAGATATCCCAAACTACCGCTTTCACGATCTGCGCCACTATACCGTTTCCGTCATGCTGTCGTTAAATATTCCTCAAAATTATATTGCCGGATTTGTCGGCCACAGCAGCACCAGAATGATTGAAACCGTCTACGGCCACCTTATGGCATCAAAAAAGACATCCGTTGAAGACCAAATGCAAGACTATTTCGCCAAGTTTCTGTAATCCGTTTTGCATTTCTGTTTTGCATAAGGTGTATAATAGGGCATACTTTTGTATGCGTAGGCATACAAACACCACTTTTCACCGCCCGTAAAAACCATTGTCACGTATAGAAAAACAGAAAAACCCTTGCATGGCAAGGGTTTTCTCTTTGGAGCGAGTAACGGGAATCGAACCATTTAATAATTTCTATTTATCATTGTCGCAAAACGATTTTTTAAATATTGTTTTGCATTTCGTTTTGCGTATTGCATAATTGCCATTAAAATGCAAAACGAACCCCCGCCCTCTATTGAGGATGGGGGTTTTTCTTACACGACCCAGTAACAATCCACAATCTCGTCAGAGCAGTCCCAGATGTCCAGCACCTCCCCGAAGATCGAGCACGTCAGATGGCCGTCCACTCGGATGATTAGTTTCTCGTCATCACGTCGCCGGGATAGCTCACCGACCGTTTCTTCACGGCGCGGCCGCCATGCCTCCAGCCCGAATATATCCTCCAGTAGACTGTGGTAACAACACACGCATAGCGGTTCGCACCTCCTCCGCTCGGCAACGAGGTGTATCAGCTTGTCTGCCGCGCTGTACCGGATCCCTAATGCCGTGCTGATCGCCCGGCAGACACAGTCCTCTTCTTCACGCTTGTCGGGATTGCTGTTGTAATATCTCCACATTAGTCGCTGTCGGCTATGCAAAAGAAGTACATAGCCAGTTTTGCGGAGCCGTCGGGCGCGTCCTTATCCTCCAAGAAGGCCTTGGCCATTTTCAAGTAAAAGTCCGCTTCCTTTTCCGGCTCCCTGGAAATATACGGATGAAGCACCTCGCAGTAGTCCGAATAGAGCATGTTGGCGGCCATGCAGAGATCATCCTCAGTGTACCCCTCCGGCTCATGCCCCATGTGCTTGATCCGCTCACGAAGCATGCGCTTCTCAAAGTGCGGCCCGTCTGTGCCGTCCTCGTTTTCGAGGTTCTCAGCCCACCTCTTCATGTCCTCCTTGGGGAGCTTCAGCTTAGTGCTCTGCCCGTGCCCATGTCGGTCATCGTAGGGCTCGTAGCGGTCGTACCGCTCGTCTCGGCCGTCGTCACGATCACGGACGTATCGGCCGTTTGCTCCCCTTCTGCTGTCCTCGTGGGCTACGTGATCCATTGCGCGGTCTCTCATGCCGCGTCTGTCTGCATAGTCCGAGTCGTCATCGTATCCACGCCCTCGGGCTCTATCCATAATGCGATCACGGAGCATTCGCTTTGCCATATCAGTCATTTGTCATCACCTCCTTACGTCGCCGCCGGTATCGTGGCCGTATCCACGACAGGCGCCAGGTACGGCCCTGCGACCAGTTTAAAGCTTGCGTTTCCGTTTGCGGTGTTGGCTACCAGACGGTAGACACCTCTCGTCCGAATCCGCCCCGCCGTCACCTGTGCGCAGTTGTATTTGACGATTGGATACACCGGATCCGTCACGCCTCCGATGCTGATCGCCACGGGCATGCCAATAGTGGCGGTTTCAGGGATCGCCTGCGCCACGATCAGCTCGATTGCGTCCTTGTTGCGGTACACAGCCGCCGGGATGTCAATGACCAGAGTGTTCACGGTTCCAACCGTTACTACCGATACCCCAGCGGATACGACCACGCATGGACCCAGGAATCTGCAACAGTTATTATACATAGTTTGCCCTCCTTTCTTTTACGGGGGGCTAATGCCCCCCCTTCCGCAGATTGGTTAGCCGCACAGACCGCAAGCGTTACCGCCAAAACCGGGTGCTGCCTGGTAAGGCGAGCAGGT
Organism: Eubacteriales bacterium; assembly: GCA_045633025.1. Lineage (GTDB taxonomy): Bacteria > Bacillota > Clostridia > Oscillospirales > CAG-272 > CAMEON01. The sequence goes on from JAZQXS010000058.1 coordinate 36,971, forward strand.
GATGTAGGCGGGACGAGCGATCGGGCGCAGCTCGCTGAGCAGAGTCGCAGTCTGGGCATTCTGGCTCAGCTGGGCGGTGAGTGCTGCCTTCTCAGCGGTGAGCGTGGCAATCTTGTCGTTGGTCCACAGCTCGATCAGACGGTTGGTGTTGTCCGCGATGGCCTGACGGGTCTTGCATGCCTCGGTAGCCATGTTGTAATTCACGCCGTCGATGGCGCGGAGATTCTGGCAGCAACAATCTTTCAAGGCGTAGCCCACGTCCGTGATCGCGCTGCGGGTCTCGTAGCCGTTCTGCAGGATGGATCTCTCCACGCCGGCAAAGCCGTTGAGCATACCCGTGTTGACGGCGTAGAAGCCATCACAGAGTCCGTTCTCAATGCCATTCAGCTTGTTGTTGATGCCCGCGGTATCAAAGCCGCGCTGTACCTCTCCGTACACGCCGCCACCCGCTCCGTAGCCGCCGCCGAAGCCGCCAAAACCGCCGAAGCCGTAGCCACCGCCGAACAGAGCCGCCAGCAGGAAGATGGCAATCCAGTCGCCGCCAAAGGCGCCAAAGCCTCCGTAGCCGTTGCAGCAGTTGTTGTTCATGCCCTGACCGACGGCAAAGCCCTCGGTAAAGCCGTTCATTTCATTCATAGTAGTTCCTCCTTTTGATTTTGAATTTTATACGCACCGTGCGCCGTACGCTCGCTCGGATAGTATCATCGTCTGTTAATCTGCCCCAGAAACGCTCCCGGGTTTTGGAAAAATTGCTGAGGGTCTATCCCCATCTGCTGGAGAGCCTGCGCCGCCATCTGCTGGACGTTCTGGCCTTGGATTGCTTGGGCAAACTGAGGATTTCTCCTGAGCAGCTCCTGAACGTATGCCTGCGGATTTCCTCCGCTCTGCTGCATCATCATGGCCACCTGCTGCATGATCTGATTACTGTTCATCATCGGATGCCGCACCTCCCTTCATCTTTTCTACCGCGGCCTTGAGGTCCTCAAACTCCTTACGGGTCACCATGCCCGTCTGGGCCGCCGCAGGCTGTACGTCTACCAGCGTCCGGGTGCGGATGAGCTTGCGGCCCTGTGTGTCGGTATACACCTCATGGATGGCGCTCTCATCCTGCTGGACGTACAGCACGATGGTGTCCGGCATAGCCTGTCTCGTCAGCGCGTCGTTTGCATCCATAACGTAGATCTTGTTGCTTCGGATCTGATTCTGCGCGGGGGCCGGGGCCGGCTGGCTGAACCCGCCAAAGCTCTGATTCCCGCCAAACCCCTGACCACTTCCAAGGTTCGGAACGTAGGTTGGTGTATAATTGTTAAACATATCATCACTCCTGTCGTGTGGGGGTACGGCTCTCTCACCGTCCACCTACATTGTACAACAAAAGCGCCACAAACCCCTGTCAGGTTCGTGGCGCTTTTATGCGTTATTTATGCGTTATTTGGACATCGGAAACCCTCGGCGCGGTCGTGTTCACGCCAACCCGAGCTCTCGCAACGCGGCCTTTACCTTGTCTATCACGATCTTTTTTTCTGCGTGATAGCGGTGCGGGTCCAGCCTCAGATGCAGTGCGATCCCCTCGTTGTTGTAGGTCTCCTTGCAAAGCTCTATAAAAATATCAGCCTGCATGGGCGTGAAGTTCGCGGTATCCAGCACTCTCTGCATCAACGACTTCGTCGTGATGACCGTGCTCACCCGAAACTTCTCTATGCTCAATCTCCCCTTTCTTCAAAAAAACATGAATATGTCTCGTCTTCTTCGTAAGCCGCTGGGAGTAATCCCCCACCATGAAGCTCATGGTGGACATGTACTGCATAGCCCCCGCCACCAGGAAGAAGACCGTCTGAAAGATACGGGTCACCAGCACCACCGCCGAGAAGTCCGCGATCACGTCGGCGCAGTAGTAGCCCAGGATCAGGGAGATCACGATCTTGGATACCATGTTCTTCCCCGCTACCTTCTTCATGTACTCGGCAATTCCCTGCCCCATGTAGAAGGGGTCGTCGCTGTGGCCGCCCTCTCCCGTCAGCTCTCCCGCGGAGATCTCGGTCAGCTTCAGACAGACCGCCTTGGAGTATACCTTGTTCTGCCGCCTTGCCCGCTTTCGCCGCGCGATCCACAGGCGCAGTCCCGTGCTCGGAAGAGCTTTGAGACTCGGGAGTCGGATGGAGACCTCCTTGGGGCTTCCGTCGTCGTTGAAGCATGTGTCGTAGGACAGCCCCTCCGTGGACAGGATCCTCGTCCGCTGGGCCTTGTAGTTCTTGCGGTTCTCCTCCCGGCAATGCTCGTCCAGCGAGTCGATCAGGCTGCCGTCGAAGATCCTGTCTACCGCGTCGTCGTACTTCTTTCGCGGCTCGGTGACCTCCGGCTTGATCAGGCCATCCCGCACCGCCTTGTTGTTGAACAGGGTGTTGATGCTCATGGAGGCCGCGAAGGCGAGGATACTGCCCATGATGATGTCGTACAGGCTCATGCCCGTCTTGCTCGGCTGCAGGATGGCCGTGGAGGCGAAGATCAGGCACACGCCCAGAATGGTGATGTTGGAAAAATTGAGGGCAAAGATCTTGCGCAGGCTTTCCATGCGTCGGCTCTCGCCCGCGGTCTCCGCGCCTACGCCAAAGGTCTCCAGCTTATCCATCTGTCTCCTCCTTCTTGGCCGTCGGGTTTACTACGTTGGCCACCGCATCCATGCCCCACCCCGCCGCGCAGCTTCCCGCCGTACCGAACAGCATGGTCTTCACGTCACCGATCAGCGGGTACAGATATTCCACTCCGACGCATACGCCGAACATGACGCCGCACAGGATCAGGAGCATCAGGTACGGGCCCTTGACCTTTCCCAGAAGGGTCAGAAGCGGCTTTGCCAGCGTATGGAACTTGGACAGCAGCACGGCGGCCAGAATGACCACGCCGATCACGCCCGCACCCGTAAGGGCTACGCCCGCCTCCTGCTCCCGAAACCACTTGGGTGCCAGCTCTCTGAGCATCAGGAGGGGCACCCCCGCCGCCACAGCGGCAGAGGTTACCCGAAGCGACCCGCCCGCGATCTTACGCTTGGTCGTCGCCTTCATTGGCAACGTCACCTCCCTTGATGTCCTCGTTGGCCTCGGGGTTGTTCTTGATGTCCTCGTAGCCCTTGAGGATCTCGTCCTTGCGCATGGTGGTCATCCGCGCGTCCTTGATCATCTCGCTGAGCAGGAACGAGTTGGCGGCGGTCTCTTGCTTGAGTGCTCTCACCTCCTCGGTGTTCCGCTCGATGGCGTTCGTGATCTTGCTCATCTCGGTGCCCAGAGCCTTGACCGCCTCGCCCACGAGACTCCCCACGGTGCTGACCATATTCGTCACGTCGGTCTTGACCTTGCCCGCCAGCTCCACGGCGTTGTTGTTGATCTGCCCGCTGTTGGCCTTCAGAGCCGCCGACTCCTTGCTGATGGAGCGCCGTGTCTTGCGGTTGCTCACGCCCCCCGCCAGGTTCACGCCGCCCGCAATGCCGGTGATCACCGCGGCGACTACCGACTCGGGGTTTTCGGCCATCCAGGCCATAGTGCTCTCCAACGCGCCCGTGAGAGCCATAGTCTCTCCCCCCTCCGCATCACTCGCGGCGCAGGGGACGGCCAGCAGAACGGCCATGAGAGCCGTTACCATGATGACGGGCAGGATCTTTCTGATCTTGGTCTTACTCATTTTCTTCTCCTCCGATATTCATGTGTCCCAGGGAATCGGGCTGAATCTGCCCTCTCACGTCCAGCAGCTCCCGGGTCAGCCGCTCGATCTCTCTTGCTTGCCTGTCGATGAGCAGGCGAAGCGTCAAGGTGTTGTTGTCCACGGCAGAGTATGGAACGCCGTGAACCATACGGGGGTTGATGATCCGCCAGCGGATCCCGCGTGCGTCCGTGTAGTGAGCGCGGACGTGGCCGATCAGCTCGGGATTTTGGGGAAGGCCCTCCTGTCCGTTTCGCACGGGAAAGCGATCGCCCTCGACGATCAGACATCCCGTGTCCGTCTCCTCGTTGATTACGGTGATCCTTTCTGTCTTGTCATCAATCAGGTAGGCCTCATGGTTATTCAACAAATAAATCTTCATGTTGCTCCTCTCTTTATGAAATCTCTTGGTTCACGGTTATGATCATTTTGCTGCCGTCTGCCAGCGTATATCCGCTCACACGCATGAACGCGATATCGGCGTGAGGAGGGGCGACCCAAACATACACACCCGTTGGATTTTCCACAACAGAAGCCCAGCCGTAGGAGGAATAAGCGGCACCGTTGCCAAAAATTCCGTAGCCATTCGGGGCGGTATTCGCCACTGCTTGGCCAATATTTTCCTTACTTGCGTTAAAAACATTTATAGCATTCTCAGCGACACCATACATGGCGTTATACCCACTCATACGCACCGTGTCGCCGGCCTTCAAAGGAATAAATCCAGTGCAAGATCCTGTGGTAGACGTTCCCTCCGCGCCTCCCGAGCGAACACGATACCCGTCCTTGTATCCAAGTCCACCGTTGTAGATGGTCACCCCGTCTGCCTCGGTGGAAAACCTTGCCCAGTTTTTCATATTTTCCCATATGGTAACGCCGCCGACTGTGATCTTGTTTACCTCACCCTCGGGTATGACCAGCTTTTT
>JAZQXS010000059.1:0-5246 GCA_045633025.1 Eubacteriales bacterium
ATGGAGAATCTCTGCACCGTCAACGAGCTGGTGGACGGGCGCCACCGCACCGTGACGGTGGAGAGACCCATCATCGACCTGCTCCTGTACGCCAAGGATATGCACCGCCTCACCGACGGGCGGGTGAATATCGCCATGGGAAGCGTGCTGTCCATCTGGCACGACTACCGCGCCGCGGGCATGAATGACCCGGCGGCGGCCGAGCTTCCCCCCATGGACAAGCTCACCGAGGCGGCGAAGCATACGGATATCGAGCGCCTCGTCATCGACGAGGAGGCTTCCACCGTGACCATCACCGATCCCCATATGACGCTGGACGTGGGCGCTGTGGCCAAGGGCTACGCCGTGGAGATGGTCGCCCGCTCGCTGGAGGCCAAGGGCATCAGCGGATACGTGCTCAACGTGGGCGGAAACGTCCGCACCGTGGGGAAAAAGGCCGACGGAGCCCCTTGGACGGTGGGGGTGGAGAATCCGCAGGATACCGAGGAGGAGCCTTATATCGCGTATATGGCGCTGGCGGGGGAGTCTTTGGTCACCAGCGGCTCCTACCAGCGCTACTACATGGTGGACGGTAAGCGCTACCACCACATCATCCACCCCGATACCCTGATGCCGTCGGATACGTACCTGGCGGTTTCGGTCGTCTCCCCCGGCTCGGCGGACGGCGACGCCCTCTCCACCGCCCTGTTCTGCATGACCCTCGAGGAGGGCATGGCGCTGATCGATTCGCTGGAGGGCGTGGAGGCTCATTGGGTCATGGCGGACGGTACCCGCGCCCACTCTGCGGGCTGGCAGGACTACGTGACCGAGCCGTAGGAGGCGGTAGACAATTTTTGGTATCGGATTCATAAGCAGAGCTTTACAATCGACTCGTTTCAAAACTACACAAGGAGGCCTGTATGAATATTGGTACGATTCTGGATTATTACGAATCCGCTCTTCACGTGTTTGCCGAGTTCATGGTTTGCACGCTGGAGCTGATTGGTATTCTCATCATTGTATTCGGCTCGGTGAAGGCGCTGGTCCACCTGGGACGCCGCTTCCGCCATCCCAAGCCCTTCAACGTGGTCATTGACCTCGGCCGCTCTCTGGCGCTCGCGTTGGAGTTCAAGATGGGCGCCGAGATCATCAAGACCGTCATCGTTCAGGATCTCAAGGAGCTGGCTACGCTGGCCATTGTGATCCTCATTCGCGCCCTGCTGGCGGTGATCATCCACTGGGAGATCAAGATGGAGAAGCAGTCCGACAGGGAGTGAGACTTGCCCCGTATGCGGGGGCTTTGCCCCCGCATGATTCCGGGAGCCCCCCAAGCTCTCCGAGCTTCTGCCCATGAAAATTCAACTCCCCTCTTGACAAAAAGCTGTGTCTGTGCTATAATATCCCCAACAGAATTACTGCCACCGGGTAGGAATGCGAGCATTCGTCTGCGTATCGTTAGGTCTTTGAAGATACGCGGGGCGGATGTTTTTTTTCGGAAAGGCCGCCGTAGGGCGGCGGGATGGAGATTGCTATGAAACACTATTTTTTCAAGGCCGAATGGATACTGTGGATGGGGTCGCTCGCCACGGTTCTGCTCTGTTTTGCCCTGTTCGGCGGGGAGGGGTATGTCTCTCTGGCCGCTTCGCTGTTGGGGGTCACCGCCCTCATTTTCTGCGCCAAGGGACACCCCGCAGGCCAGGTCATGATCTTGGTCTTCAGTTGCCTGTACGGCTACATCTCCTTCACCTTCGCCTACTACGGCGAGATGATCACCTACCTCTGCATGACCGCGCCCATGGCTGTGGTTGCGCTGGTCTCGTGGCTAACGCATCCCTATCAAGGAAACCGCGCGCAGGTGTCGGTCGGCCGTCTTGCGGGGAAGGATTGGGGGTGGCTGGCTCTTTTGACCGTATCCGTGACGGTGGTGTTTTACTTTATTTTGGCCTATTTCCATACCGCCAATCTTATCCCCAGTACGGTCTCGGTCACCACCAGCTTTGCCGCCGCCTTCCTGACCTACAAGCGAAGCCCCTGGTTCGCCTTGGTCTACGCCGCCAATGACCTGGTGCTCATCGTCCTGTGGGGGCTGGCCTCCTTGACCGACCCGTCCTACGTCTCGGTGCTGGTGTGCTTTGCGGTGTTCTTTGTCAATGACCTGTACGGTTTTCTGAACTGGCGGCGGATGGGGAAGGCTCAGCGCAGGGAGACGGTGACGCCGTAACGGCTATATTTACAAATCGGATAAAATTTCGGGTTCCCTCTTGACAAGATTTGGCGGAAATGTTATAATAAGAAAAATTATTATCGGAGGTGTACCGTGTCTGCTACGAAACAACTGAAAATCATGTCCTTCAATATCCGTACTGCCAACAAGGGGGATGGGATCAACTATTTTTTCAATCGCTTTGACCGCGTGACCGAGGTTCTGGAGCGGGAAAAGCCAGATATCGTGGGCTTCCAGGAGGTCACCGACGAGATGCGCGCCAAGCTGCGCGATTGCCTGCCCGACTATACCGTGCAGGGCTGTGGCCGCGAAAGCGATTTCCACGGCGAGGCTATGCTCATCGCCTACCGCAAGGACGCCGTGGAGCTGATCTCGCTGGAGAATATCTGGCTCTCCATGACCCCCTCTGTCCCCGGCAGTCGGTACGGCGTCGACCAGAGCGGCTGTCCCCGTATGTTCACGGCGGCGCTCCTCAAGCATAATGACATCGCGAAGCCCTTCTACTTCATCAACACCCACCTGGATCATGAAGGAAAGACGGCCCGCTATCTGGGCGCCGTTCAGCTTGTCCAGTACATCTCTCAGCGCAAGGAAAAATTCGTGCTGACCGGTGATTTCAACGCCCCTCCTGAGACCCCCGAGATCCAGGTCATCACCGAGGCGCTGGCCTACCGCGGCGCCAAGGATTGCACCGAGAGCTTGGGCGGCACCTTCCACGGCTTCGGCAGAATTCCCGCCGAGAGACAGTGCAGGATCGACTACATCTTCTCGGACGCCAACTGCGTGGAGAGCTACAAGGTAGAGGACGTGCCTGTGGAGGGTAAGTACTACTCCGACCATAACGCCGTTTGCGCGATTCTGGACATGGAGTAATACTATTTTTTAAAATCTTGAACAATATCCGGTAGGGGCGCATACGTAGGTGCGCCCCTACCACGAGAAATTTTGAGTTCAAGGTTTTATTCGTAAATTCGTATAACGAGTATAGCAAGGTAACGAGGAGATTGTTATGGCACAAGAAAAAAAGCCCTCCCCCGCCATGGACGGCGTGAAGAAGGGATTGAACAAAGCCGCGGATATCGCTTCTCTGAAGCTCAAGCTGAGCCAGGCCAAGGCCAAGCGCAAGGCCGCCTACACCCGTCTGGGTGAGTTGTCCTACGCCAAGTACCGTCCCCGCAAGGGGGACGTTCCCGAGGATATCGAGGCGGCCATCGCCGCCGCCGTGACGGAGATCACCGAGCTGACCCACGCCATCGTAGAGCTGGAGCTGCGGGTCAAGCTGATGAAAGCAGGGGCGTGAGGGAATCATTGTATTGTTTTTGTGGGGGAATCTTCTTGAAAGAAGATTCCCCCACACCCCTTTTCAAGAACTTGAAAAAGATTTCGTTCCCCCGCTCTCCAAATAACCCGGTGGGTAGGGCTCCACGGTGACGGCTAATACTGTTTGACGAATGGATTTTATACTAATTTACGAATAAAAACCTTGAATCCAAAATATCGCGTGGTAGGGGCGCACCTGTGTGCGCCCGCGGGCGTTCAAAGAACGCCCCTACGAGATTTGGAATATTTCAAGGTTTTATTCGAGGATTCGTAATCAGTAAGCAATAACATTTCTTGAAAGTTTAGGGGATTCGGACGCCCGAAGGCGCTCCCCAGACTCCCCTCACTCCGCCCGCTTTTCAATTTCCTTTTCCAGCTTTGTCCAGCGCTTTTCGATCCAGGAGGTGAGGAAATCCACGTGCTCCTCGTAGCTGTGGCGGTCAACCGACACCTGATTCGAGGGGTAGGGAGAGAATTTGACGCCGTAGAGGTTCCAGCGGGCGTGGTTTTGGTCGGCAGCCTCCTTCAAAAGAAGACTCGTGGCTCGCACCGATGCCACAGAGGCCTCCACCAAGGGCGCTACCTCCTCCATCCGCTCCAGCACAAGGCTCATAAACCAGGGCTGGGTGGTGAGGAACTCGAACCAGGGGTGGGACTGAACGCCCTCTCCGTCGGCCACCAGTCCCGAGGTGGTCTGGGAGACGCTGTACGCGCCCATGGCGAAATCGAAATCCCACGGCGCGCTCAGGCAGAGCTTACCCCCCGCGTCCCTTTGCATGTAGAAGCTGGAGCAGCCCGCGTCGGGATTCTTGGTCAGCTCCTGGAGGATGAACATATCCACGAAGGCCTCCATGTCCACCAAGGCCTCCATCCTTGCGCGGTCGCCGCTGAGGATGGCCTCGTTGCAGGCGATCAGATGGGCGCGGATGGCGGCGGTGACCTCCTCGTCATACACCTCGCTCTGAATCGACCAGGCGAAGGTCTCGTCCAGCCCGGGGATGTAGAAGTAGGTGAGCCCCTCCTTGGCGCCGGATTGGTAGGCGCCCCGCAGGTCATATTCCACCAAATACCCCACTTGGTTCGGGTCGGTGGAGGGGCTGTCGTCGATATCCACCCGATCCGATGCCACCTCGATCACCTCGACCAGGGTGTACATCCCGCGGAAATCTCCGTTGATGCAGACGTTGACCCACGTATAGGCGGGCACGTAGGGGATACTCCCCATCTGCTCGGCCAGGTGCCAGGCGAAGTGATTGCGAAGCGCCGAGACGTCATACTTGCCCGAGATCAAAACCCAATCCCGGTCGGCGGTCTCGCCCACTCCCAAGAGATTGGCCTTCTGATCCAGCTTCAAACGGTAGGAATTCTTGCTGGCGTAGTCGGTCTGGGCGGCCTTGCCGTCGAAGGAGGAGTGACCCCGCCCGCGGATCTGGGTATCCACGGTGATGTTGTAGTGGGCGTACTTGCCACCCGTGACCGACAGCGTGGCGGCCTTGTACCGCGACCCCGAGGTGATGGGCTTTTCGTCGGCGGTTTCAATGGTGATGCAGGGGAGGGTGGACTCCACGGGGGCGAATACGTCCACGGCGCCGTCGGTGCTTTCGGTTTTTGCGGTGTCCGATTCTGAGGGCGGCGCAAGGACGTCGGAGCTGCACCCAGACAGGAGCAGACAGAGGGAGAGCAGGCACCCGATGGCGCTCCTGCCTATGGATAAAAACACTTG
>JAZQXS010000060.1:0-3916 GCA_045633025.1 Eubacteriales bacterium
TCCAGGAAAAGCTCGGTCGCATTGGGGAGCATATCCTCCTCGATGCCGATGGGCTCATCCTCCTCGTCGGTGATGATCTGGTCGCCGAAGATATCGGTACGGTTGGGGATGCGGATACGCCGGCCGTCCACGTCCTCACCGAAGGCCATAGCGTCCTCCAGCGTCTCGAACAAGCACACGACGTGGATGTCCTCGGCGGTGGTGAGCTCCATACCCGCGATGGGGATGATGCCTTGCTTTTTGGCGGCCTTATAGAAGGCGGGGCAATTTTTAGTGGAATTATGGTCGGTGAGCGCCGCGATCTGCAAGCCGGCCAACGCGCAGACGCCCGCGATGTTGCCCGGGGTCATGTCGTTGTCGGCGCAGGGGGAGAGGCAGGAGTGGATATGGAAATCGTAGTAGTAGCGATTCATAGACCCAGCTCCGCCAATTTCTTTGCGGCCTCGTAGGCGGTCATGGTCGTGGTCAGGACGTTGATCCCCTTAGCCTCGGCGGTGGCCTTCACCGACTCGTCGAGGGTCACGCCCTCGCAGAGCAGGATGCAGGACACGTCGGACAGGGTCGCCACGGCCGCGATATTGAGGTTGGACATGATGGTGAGCCAGACGTTTCCGCTCTGCGCCCGCCCCATGACCCAGGAGAGCAGGTCTCCGATGTAGACGCCCTCGGCCTCGCGGTCTCCCTCGGGCAGAGCCAGAGGGGTCAGAGAAAGAGCCCGGATCAGATCGTTTACGGTCATGTCTTAGGTTCCTCCTCTTTGTTTTTCAGCATGGTTTCAAGCTGTTGATTCCGCAGGATGACGCAGCCGTCCTCGGCCGCGCGGCCGCAGACCACGTCCTCGGCGAAGGCGCGGCAGTTGGGGGCGCCGCAGGCACCGCAATCAATGCCGGGGAGCGCCTCGCTGAGCTTCTGGATGACCGCCATCATCCGCAGGGACTCTCCGAAGTTGGCGGAGAGGCGCTGGATGGGCATATAGGTGGGAAGCTCGTCAAAGAAATAGTTTTGGGGGATATAGTCCCGCTCCTCGCCTTGAAGCAGGGTTTGGGAGACGGGGAGATAGCGTCGGAGGGTCTGGAGTCTGGCCTTGGCGACGAAGGGATTCTCCACCACCATAGCGCCGCCCACGCACCCGCCGGGGCAGGCGTTGAGCTCGACGAATTCAAGACCCGAAATATTGCCGTTGTCAAGCTGTTCGAGGACACGGTTGACGTTCTCGATGCCATCCGCCGCCAGGTATTTATCGTTGAAGAGAGCCGAGGCCTCTCCGCCGGTGGTAGCCCAGCTAATGCCGATCATACCCGATTCCGAGAGGTTCTCGGGATCGTTTCCGCGGCGCATGACGTTGATGAGATTGAAATAGATATCGCTGATGGACAGCACCTCGTCCACCTCGCTCTTATAGTCCCCGAAGCCGTTGCGGACGTAGGAGACCTTCGCGGGGCAGGGGGAGATGAAGCAAACGCAGATATCCTCGCGGGTAAGCTCGGGATGCTCGGCCATGGCGCGCTCGCGGGCGAGCCGCGCGGCGATCTCCATGGGCGGGAGGAGCTGCATGATATGCTCCTTCAGAGTCGGGTAGCGCAGCGAGATCAAGCGAAGCACCACGGGGCAGGCGGAATTGATGACGGGCTTAGGGATGCCCTCGGTTTTGAGGTATAGTCTGGTATAAGCCGAGACTAACTCGGCGGCCTTGGACACCTCGAACACGTCGTCAAAGCCGATATCCTTGAGTCCCTGCAAAACGTAGTCCACGTCGCCCAGATCCTCAAACTGTCCGTACAGCGTAGGCGCGGGCAGGGCGATCTTATACCGCCGATCCAGCACCTTTTCCAGGCGGCTGTACGTCGCCTTCTTCGCCTTGTTCGGGCAGATCTTGATGCAGATACCGCAGTCGATACAGCGTTCGGGATTGATTTTCGCGTGGCCGTCCACGATGCGGATGGCCTCGGTGGGACAATGCTTCAGACAAGTCGTACAGCCCGTACAGCGAGACAGATCCAGGGATACCGAATGTTCATATGAGTTCACAGCTCTGCATCTCCTTTCACGTTTCACGGTTGTGCCGTAAGTATATGGATGGTATCAGCCGAGGCGCACGACCATGGTGATGGTCGTTCCCTCTCCCACGACCGAATCGATCCTCATATCATCCGTATAGCGCTTCATATTCGGGAGTCCCATGCCCGCGCCGAAGCCCAAAGAGCGCACGTTATCGGGGGCTGTGGAAAAGCCCTCCTGCATCGCCTGTTCAATGTTGGCGATTCCGGGACCGTGGTCGGTAAGGATCATCTCGATGCGGTCCTCATACACGAGCACCTCCGCCTCACCGCCGTTTGCGTGGATGACCATATTGATCTCTCCCTCGTACATAGCGATGGATATTCTGCGGATGGTCTCGGGGGGGATGCCCAGTCGGCGCAGGTTCTTCTTCACCTGTACCGAAGCCTGACCCGCAGAGGTAAAGTCCTCTCCGTCCACCACAAAATGAAATCTTACTGCCTCATTCATATTACTTCACCGCATTGATGCCCAGTCCGCCGACGTACAGTCTCCCGCACGCCTCGTACATTCTCTTCTTTGTCTTGAGGATGACCATATCGGACTCTTTGGCCAAACGGATCATTTCCTCCGACGGGCTCTTGGAGCGGACGAAAACGATGCACACCATGTCCATCATTTCGGCCGTGCGAATGACCTGGGGATTCACCAGTCCTGTGAGGAGCACTGCCTGATCCTTAACGTACGCCAGCACGTCGCTCATCATATCGCTGCCGCAGGCTGAATGCACCTCATGGTCGAGGTACTCCTCTCCGCAGACAACCTCGGCTTCAAGCAGCTCTTGAATCATAGATATTTTCATACGTTACCAAGCTCCCTACCGCAGGATGGAAATTACATATACTTAGCCAGGATACCGGCCATGTCCTTTGCGACCAGACGGCCGTAGACCTCGCCGTTGATGGTCAGGACGGGAGCCAGACCGCAGGCGCCGATGCAACGGGTAGCCTCCAGGGAGTACTTACCGTCAGCAGAGGTGCTGCCGACAGGCACGTTCAGGATACGGGAGCACTCCTCGATGATATCGCCGGAGCCCTTAACGTAGCAAGCGGTACCCAGGCACACAGCCACGGCGACCTCGCCGTCGGGGTTCAGCTTGAACTGGGAATAGAACGAAACGACACCGTAGATCTGCTCGGCGGGAATGCCGGTCTTATCGGCGATGATCTTCTGCACCTCGATGGGCAGGTAGCCGTAGATCTCCTGTGCCTCCTGGAGAATGGGCATCATTTTGCCCTGGACGCCGTCGTACTTCGCAATCACCTCAAGCAGCTTAGCCTCCTGCTCGGCGGTACCGCGGAAATCGACCGTAGTCAGCTTCTTTTTCATTTGAATTAAACCTCCTAAGTTGAATTACATAGGTATATCGCGCCCTTCGTTTTCGGGGGTGCGTACGCCCTTTCAAATGAGCTCTTACATTATACCATAAAATGAAAGAAAAATCCATAGGATTCGCAAACTTTTCTCAAAAATTTTCAAAAAACTTACAATTTAATTTTTGGGAGCGCTGGAATTTATCTGAATTTCAGCCGTCGGGCGGCGTTTGCCGTCCGATTCCGCCATTCTGTGTTCTGCGTTTTGCATTCTGCCTTCTGTATTTTTTATCGTTGTAGGGAACGGCGTCCTCGACGATCCACGTTCCCCCGTTCTCTGTTGTGAGCCTATACACCTTTCTCTCCCTGTCGAGAGAAAGGTGCCCAAAGAGCGCCACTTAAGGAAAGAACCCACGGTTCTTTCCTTAAGGAACCTTTCTCCTACTGTGCGCCGCAATTTCGCAGAGGCGAAATTGCAATTGCGCTGTTAGGTCGAGGTTTGACGGGCGCGGGCGCGGGGGGGGGGGGGGGACCCCCCCCGCGGG
>JAZQXS010000061.1:0-1667 GCA_045633025.1 Eubacteriales bacterium
TTCCGTGGGTCTTGCGAGCTTGGGTTCGATCATGGTAAAATGCTTTTTCAGATTCATGGGGGCAGGCTGTTCGACGTCAAAGTCGCGCTCCCCCGCATAATCCGCCACGGTTACGTAATCCGTAATGGGTGAGGTATTGTGATATTTTTCCATAACGGGACCGCCAATACAGCTACCCACGCAGGCGGACATTTCGATGAAGCACTTATGGATCTTACCGCTCTCGATGTCCTTTAGCGCGGCGATGCAATTTTCCACACCGTCCAGCGCAATATACGTATATCCGGGCGCATTCTGAGCCATGGTTTTCAATATACCGCCCGTCGTCGGGAAGAAACGCGCACGGCTCTCGGGGGTATGATCGACTTCCTTTTCCAACTCGATGTTTTCGGTTTTCAGCCAATTGGTCAGCTCTTCAAAGGTCAGAACGGCATCCACCAGTCCCTCATAATACTCGGCCTCGTCCTTCTTGGCGACGCAGGGACCGATGAACACGGTCTTGGCGTTCGGGATTCGTTTCTTGATGTCCGCGCAGTGAGCCTGCATAGGCGACATAACATCCGCAAGATATTCAAGCGCCGACGGAAAATGCTTCTGTATGAGCAAGTTGACCGAGTGACAGCAGGAGGTGATGATGATATCCCGTTCCTCCTCCCGGATCATCCGCTCGTATTCGGTCTTAACGATGGTGGCACCGATGGCAGTTTCCTCCACGTCATAGAAGCCGAGCTTTTTGAGTGCTTTGCGCATGGACTCGATGCCCACGCCCTCATAGTTGGCAATGAACGAGGGAGCCAGGCTGACAACAACGGGATCTCCGCTTTGAAGCAGAACTCTCGCCTTCTCGGTGCCGTCAACGATCTCCTTAGCATTTTGAGGACAAACAACAAAACAATGACCGCACAAAATGCACTCATTGCCGATGATATGTGCTTGGTTTCCCGAAAAGCGAATTGCCTTTACGGGACAGTGACGGATACACTTATAGCAATTTTTGCAGTTGGATTTTTTCAGTGTCAAGCAATTCGCCACAGTGGTCACTTCCTTTCGTTTTCTATAACATCCAGTATATTTTTCTTGAAAAACTCTCTGAAATTTTCTCTGGTCACGCCTACGTGAACATCATCGTTTACCTGCACGGTAACACCGACTCGGTTGCACTTTCCGATACAAAAGCTACCGGAAAGCACGACCTCATCGTCAATATGATGTTCTTCTACGGCTTTTTCAAAAAGCTCTACAATATCCTGTGAGCCCTTGAGATGGCAGGACGAGCCAACACAAACCTGAACGAACAACATACTTTATACCTTTGCGAGAACTTCCTTGGCGAAGAACTCCTCTACGCTCTCGGGAGTAACAGAGTGGAAGGAGTCATTGACGGTTACGCATACGCCCTGCTGACACTTGCCCATGCAGAAGGTGCCGCCCAGCTCTACTTTGTCTCCGAGGTTATTCTCGGCGATCAAATACTGAAGCTGCTCTACGACCTGACGAGAACCCTTGATGTGGCAGGAGCTTCCGATACAAACTGTAATTTTAAGCATCTTATTTTTCCTCTCTTAATTCATAAATGTGGGAGCTTGATGCGGCCTTGCCGCATCAAGCGTTAACCGTTAGCCGTTAATTTGGGAATTGAATTATTGGTAATCGACAACGCCGACCCA
>JAZQXS010000062.1:0-2498 GCA_045633025.1 Eubacteriales bacterium
TCTTTGTATCTTGCGTCCCCCCGCCCCTAACGACCTTTATCGACCCATAAAGAAAACCAAAATAAGGAGACTATCATGAAAGCAAGCCATTACGTCAGCACCAAGATCGGCACCATCGGCGATATGACCGCCACGAGCTTCCACGGCGGCGGTAAGACCCATCCCGGCGCAATCTGCCCCTTCGGCATGGTGGCTTTCGGCCCCGATACCCTGGAGGGCGGGGATAACGGCTCGGGTTACAGCTACCATCACACCACCATCGACGGCTTCTCCATCAACCATATGTCGGGCGTGGGCTGGTACGGCGATCTGGGTAACTTCCAGGTTATGCCCACCACGGGAGAGCTCAATCTCCTCTCGGGCACCTACCGCGACGCCCTGACTACCCGCTCTGACCGCGGCTATGAGTCCGACTTCCGCCACGAAACCGAGGTCACTGAGGCAGGCTACTACGCCGT
The DNA here is from genome assembly GCA_045633025.1 of Eubacteriales bacterium. GTDB lineage: Bacteria > Bacillota > Clostridia > Oscillospirales > CAG-272 > CAMEON01. The sequence continues at coordinate 459 of JAZQXS010000062.1, forward strand.
CACCCTCGATACCTACGGCGTGCGCGCCGAAACCACCTCCTCCGTCCACGCCGGCATGATCCGCATGACCTATCCCGCGGACGTCACCCGTCGGGTGCAGATCAACCTCGCACGCCGCATCGCAGGCCGCTCCCCCCTGCAGGAGTTGACCATCGTGGACGGCCGTACCATCGAGGGACGCATCCATTGTCCCTCCTCCCACGGCGGCTTCGGCCGCGGCGGCGGTCACGTTTCCTACGATCTCTACTTCCGCGCCGAGCTCTCCGAGCCATGGGCGGACTACGGCGTCTGGAACAAGAATGCCCCCGTGGAAGGGAAGCAGACCTCGTACAGCGGGGAAGAGCTGTGGTTCTACGCGGAGTTCCCCGCAGGAGCCGAGCCCATCTGCCTGAAAGTTGCCATTTCCTACATCAACCCCGAGGGCGCCCGCGATAACTTCGCCGCCGAGGCGGAGGGCGTTTCCTTCGACGAGATGCACGCTCGCGCCACCGCCGCGTGGGACGAGGCGCTGACGGTGATCTCGGTGGAGGATCCCGCCGCCAATCCCGATACCCTCACGGTGTTCTATACCACTCTGTACCACGCCCTGCTGGATCCCCGCGTGTACTCCGACGTCAACGGCAATTACCTCTCGGCCGACGGCACCGTCCGCCATACCGAGTCCTTCGCCAAGCGCACCGTATTCAGCGGGTGGGACGTGTTCCGCAGTGAGTTCCCCCTGCTCACCTTGGTCAAGCCCGACGCCGTCAACGATATGATCAACTCCCTCATTGACATCGCTGAGTACGAGAACGTCTCCTTCCCCCGCTGGGAACTTCTGGGTCATGAAACCGGCTGTATGCTGGGCGACCCCGGTATCATCGTTACAGTGGACGCCTACAACAAGGGCATCCGCAATTTCGACGTGCAGAAGGCCTACGAGATCTGCTTGAAAACCGTGTTTGACCCCGCCTCCAAGCGCACAAGCGGCCATGCCTACAACCGCTACGGCTACGTCCCGAACGATATCTCCGCCACGCTGGAAAACGTATACGCCGACTTCTGCATCGGCCTGTTCGCCGAGGCGCTGGGAGATGATGAAAACGCCGCCCTCTTCCGCGAGCGGGCGAAGAATTATCGCAATATCTTCTCCCCCGAGGTGGGCTGGATGCGCCGCCGCGACGAGGAAGGGAACTGGGCAGAGTGGAAGGGCATCTACGACATCAAAGGCTGTGTCGAGAGTAATATCTTCCAGCAGTCCTGGTTCGTGCCCCACGACCCCCAAGGTCTGATCGAGCTGATGGGCAAGGAGACCTGCCTCGAAAACCTGGAGCGCCTCATGGCGGAGTCGGATCTGTCGGCCATGTGGAACGACGCCTACAACCATCCCAACGAGCCCTGCCACCACCTGGTGCATATGTTCACCGAGCTGGGTCTGCCCAATCGTACCCAGTACTGGGTGCGCCGCATCCAGATGGAGTCCTACAACACCACCGAGTACGGCTTCTGCGGCAACGAGGACGTGGGACAGATGTCGGCGTGGTTTGCGCTGACCGCCCTGGGCTTCCACATGATGGCGCCCGGAACGGGGATCTTCTACGTCAATACCCCTCTGTTCCGCCGCGCTGAGCTTCGTTTGTCGGAGCAGTATCACGCCCGCGCCGTAGCGGATACCTTGGTCATCGAGTGCGACCGCGACCCCGCCGAGAATGTCTACATCCGCGGTATCGACGTGAACGGTACGCCCATCCACCGTGCCCACCTCACCTGGGAGGAACTCTCCAACGGCGGCGTGATCACCTATCACCTGTCCGATACCCCCGACGACAGTTGGGTGGAGTGAGGGGGATGGTTGCGCGGGGCTCTGCCCCTGCACCCCGCCAGAACCCTTTTTGCAAAAAGGGTTCTGGACTCCCAAAAATCTTTAAAATATTTTATTTTGTGTTCTTACTCGCTGTTTGACGGGAGGGAACTGCCGTCAGCGGGGCCCCATCCCCGCTTGTGGGTCGGGGGGCGGGAGGGCGGTGGCTCCGCCCCCCCCGCCCCACCGGGCAGCACACC
>JAZQXS010000063.1:0-11248 GCA_045633025.1 Eubacteriales bacterium
TTTCACAAAAACCCTTTGACTTATGAGGGGAAAACGTGTATAATAGGGGATATCTGTGCTTTATATGTATGTATGCGCCTTTCTAACCTTTCTGATATATATGCACCTTTCTGTCCTTGGCGACAGAAAGGTGCCCAAAGAACGCCACGAAAGGAAGGAACCCACGGTTCCTTCCTTTCGAAACCATTCTCCTGTTGAGCGCGCCCTTTTGCGAGTGCAAAAGGGCTGATTGCGCGCATTGGTCGCCAAGACCCGAAAGCCCGAGGTGTCGTTGGAGCAACGACACCTCGGAAGCGTCCTCTATCGGCAACCCATGGTTTCTGCGTCCGCTCGAAGTTGAACATGGCGGAAAGTCCCCAAAATGGCGCCGCGAGCCCCCTGCTTTGGCGCCCCCGCGGGAGTGGCATTCTTTTGGTAATTTTCTTTTGCCGCGGAAAGCAATGTACACCATACCTATACCGACACGATCCCCCAAAAATCCAACCGAAGGAACGACCATGGCCGATATATTCGATATTTTCAAACGTCTGGAGCAGAACAAGACCGCCGCCTCCACCCAGCCCATCACCCATCTGCTCGTGGGTCTGGGCAATCCCGGTAAGCAGTACGCCCTCACCCGCCACAACGCGGGCTTTTTGTGCATGGATACGGTGTGCGAGAAGTACGGCGTCACCACTGACCGCGCCAAGTTCAACGCCCTGGTGGGAGAGACTACCATCGCGGGGACGCGGGTGCTGGTCATGCGCCCCCAGACCTATATGAACGCCTCGGGCGAGGCGGTGGCCGCCGCGGCCAATTTCTATAAGATCGAGCCTGCCCACATCATCGTGTGCTCGGATGACGTCAGCCTGGACGTGGGCGGTATGCGGGTGCGCGGCAAGGGCTCGGACGGAGGCCAGCGCGGTCTGCGGAGCATCATTGACGAGCTGGGCACCGACGCCTTCCCCCGTATCCGCTTCGGCGTGGGCAAAAAGCCCCATCCCGACTACGATATGAAGGATTGGGTGCTCTCCACCTTCGCCCCCTCCGAGCTGGAAAAGCTCCGCGCCCTGTTCCCCATCGCCTGCGATGGCATCGAGCGCCTCATTAAGGGTGACCTCGACGGCGCCATGCAGGTGTGCAACCGCAAGGGGTAAAAGCCCCTGATCCATATCCGTTTCGGTAGCGTTTCGTCCCCTCTCGGGGCGGATGCTACCCTTTCGGCGTTATGTTGGTTAATGAATAATGATGGAGCAAGCCCCTGCGGGTTTTGTCCTTTCAATTATAATTTGATCGCGGAAACCCGAAGGGTTTCAACCTCCATTATTCATTATTCACTATTCATTCTTCGCTATTCAACTCCATTCCCTGAAAGGATCGCCTATGAACCTCCTGACCTCCGCCATCCGCGTGGATCCCGAGTACGGCCAGCTATTGGCCGCCGTCCGCCAAAGCTTCAAGGATAAGCCCCTGCCCCTCCTGGCTAACGGCCTGTGCGAGGGCGCGGCTGAGGCTTTTCTGGTGTCGCTCATTGAAGACACCTGCCTACACAACCCGGATACCAAAACCGCCAAAAAGACCGCTCTGATCATCTGTCCCGAGGAGAAGGACTGTATGCGTATGAAGCAGACCCTCAGCCGCTTCGGGCTCAAGGCCGCCTTCTACACCGCCCGCGACTTGTCCTTCTACGGCGCGGGGGTCACCGCCTCCCACGAGTACGAGCACGAGCGGCTCAAGGTTCTGTCGGGGCTCATCACCGGCGGCTACGATGCGGTGCTGTCCACCCCCGACGCCGCGCTGGGCTACACCATCCCCCCCGACCGTCTGAAAGCCACCTCGGTGCATCTGGACTACGGCGCTTCCCTGGATCTGACCAAGCTGACCGCCTCCTTAGTGGGAGCAGGCTACACCCGGGTGGACATGGTGGAGGGTCCCGGTCAGTTCGCCGTACGCGGCGGGATCATCGATGTCTGCGCGCCCTACGGCGCCTACATCGACGACGAGGGAGAGCTCGTCGAGGGCTCCCATCCCTTGCGTGTGGAGCTCTTCGGGGATGATATCGACCGTATGGGGCTCTTTGACCCCGAGTCCCAGCGTATGACCCGCGCCATTGACGAGGCCGACCTGCTTCCCGCCCGCGAGCTTCTGACCGATGCCGCAGGGCTGAATCTATTGGATGAGGTAATCCGCGCCCAGCGCAAGACCGCCGCAGGACGCACCCCCGAGGCCTCCCGGGTACTGGACGAGGAGCTGGCCGCCCTGGAGCAAGCCCGCCGCGCCCTCCACCCCACAGGCGCCGAGCTGAATTTTCTCGACAAGTACATGAAGGTGCTCTACCCCGAAGGCGCCTGCCTCTTGGATTACTTCCCCCAAAAGACCCTGTTCATCGTTCGCAACAATTCGGGGGTAAACGACCGCCTCAAGGCGGGGGAATGGCAGATGAACGAGACCGTCAAGAGCCTCATCGAGGCGGGCACCATCGCGGGCAAGTACGCCGAGTACCAAAAGCCCGTCACCGCCTTCGAGCTGTTTCTGGAGCGCAACGTGACGGTGCACGTGGATTCCTTGTCCTACGGCATGTCGGGCAAGCGGTTGGGCGGTATCTTCGGCTTCCGTACCAAGCACATGATCTCCTACGCCGAAAACTTCAAGCTTCTCTGCGAGGATCTGACGGGCTACATGCGCTCGGGTCACCGCGTGGCAGTGATCGCCGAGAACGAGGCCGCCGCCCGCAATCTGGCGAATATGCTGGACGAGGCCGGGTTCGACAGCATCATCCCCAAGGAGGGGAGCTTGACCGATGCCGCCGACATGCCCGCAGGAATGGCGGTCATCCTCTGGCGGGAATACCTGTTCGGCTATGAGCTCATCGTCCCCAAGATCGCCATTCTCTCCACCAACCCCGACGGACGTACAGGCGCTCTTTCCACCGCGGCCATCCGCTCCCGCAAGCAGAAGGCCATGGCGGAAAAAGCCAAGAAGAAAAACACCAAGACCATCCTCTCCTTCAACGACCTGGAGGTCGGGGACGTGGTGGTTCACGAGACCTACGGTATCGGCCGCTACACCGGTATCGAGACGCTGAACACCGCAGGGGTGACCCGCGACTACATCGGCATCCAGTACGCGGGAGCCGACAAGCTCTTCATTCCCGTGGAGAAGCTGGACATGGTCTCCAAATACATCGGCGCCCCCGCCGACGACGGCATGGTCAAGCTCTCCAAGCTGGGCACAGACCATTGGAACAAGACCAAGGCGCGCACCCGCGCGCTGGTCAAGGAGATGGCCAAGGATCTCATCAAGCTCTACGCCGAGCGGATGCGCCGCCCCGGCTACGCCTTCTCCCCCGACGACGATTTTCAGCGGGATTTCGAGGCCGCCTTCGAGTACGAGGAAACGGCGGGACAGCTCGCCGCCATCGAGGACATTAAGGCCGATATGCAACGCCCCAATCCCATGGATCGCCTGCTCTGCGGCGACGTGGGCTACGGCAAGACCGAGGTGGCTCTGCGCGCGGCCTTCAAGGCGGTCACCGACGGCAAGCAGGTGGCGGTGCTGGTGCCTACCACCATTCTGGCGCTCCAGCACTTCCAGACCTTCAGCCGCCGTATGCGCGCCTTCTCGGTCAACATCGACATGCTCTCCCGCTTCAAGTCCGCCAAGGAGCAGGAGCAGACCATCCGCCGCCTGGAGCGGGGCGACGTGGATATCGTCATCGGTACCCACCGCCTGCTGGGCAAGGACATCAAGTTCCGGGATCTGGGTCTGCTCATCGTAGACGAGGAGCAGCGCTTCGGCGTGGCGCAGAAGGAAAAGCTCAAGCAGCTCTGCGGCAATATCGACGTGCTGACCCTGTCGGCAACCCCCATTCCCCGCACGCTGAACATGGCCATGGGCGGTATCCGGGACATCTCCATTCTGGACGAGGCGCCCGTGGATCGTCTGCCCGTCCAGACCTACGTTCTGGAGCATGACGACCTCATCATCCACGAGGCCATCCGCAAGGAGCTTCGCCGCGGCGGGCAGGTCTTCTACCTGCACAACGTGGTGGAGACCATCGACGAGCTGGCGGGCTCCCTCTCCAAGGCCATCCCCGACGCACGCATCACCGTGGCGCACGGCAAGATGGAGAAGGAGCAACTGGAGGAGATCTGGGAGCGAATGCTCACGGGTGAGATCGATATCCTGGTGTGCACCACCATCATCGAGACGGGTGTGGACATCCCCAACGCCAACACCCTCATCGTGGACTGCGCCGATCGGCTGGGACTGTCCCAGCTTCACCAGCTCCGCGGACGGGTGGGACGCTCCTCCCGCCGCGCCTACGCCTACTTCACATACCGCCCCGGCAAGGCGCTCACCGAGATCGCCGAGAAGCGGTTGGAGGCGCTGCGCGAGTACGCCGAGTTCGGCGCGGGCTTCCGCATCGCTCTGCGGGACATGGAGATCCGCGGAACGGGCAACCTTCTGGGCTCCGAGCAGCACGGCCACATGGAGGCGGTAGGCTACGATCTTTACATCAAGCTGCTCAACGACGCCGTACTGGAGGAGCGGGGGGAGAAGCCGCCCGAGAAAAAGGAATGCGCCGTCACGGTCAACGTCTCGGCCTACCTGCCCGACAGCTACGTCCGTTATCCCTCCCAGCGCATGGCTCTCTACAAGCGCATCGCCCTCATCCGCAACCGTGAGGACATGGAGGACATGATCGACGAGCTGACCGACCGCTACGGTGACCTGCCCGTCCCCGCCGAGTGTCTTCTGGATATCGCGCTCGCGCGGGCCTTGGGCGAGGCCTGCGGCATCACCGCCATCCGCCAGGAGGGGACTGCCGTATTCTTCACCCAGGATAAGCCCGATATCGATATCTGGAGCGAGATCTCCGCTCTGGTCAAGGGGCGCATCCGCTTCACCGGCAGCGGCTCGGATGCCCAGATCAAGCTCCAGCTCCGCCAGGGAGAGGATATGCTGGGGATTATTCACAAAATATTTGAAAAATATCTGTCTCTTCGTCACGCTGAGGGGTAGACGAATCCGAGATTTTGTGGTATAATATAAGGTATAGCTTCCACAGGATGTATTACTTGAAAGGACAAAACCATCATGAAAATCACCGCTTTGCGCCGTCTTGCGACGGTTGCGCTCTCGCTCTGCCTGCTCCTCTGCGCGCTGGGGCTTACCGCCTGCTCCGACAAGGGGCCCGTTCTCATGGAGCTGGACGGTCTCGAGCTGACCGCCAACCAGTATCAGTTCTTCCTCTCCCGCGCTAAGGGCTACATGTACTACACGGGCTACAACGTGGATAGCGCCGATTTCTGGAATATGATCATCGACGACCAGAACAACACCTACGACAACTTCTACCGCAACGCCGTTTTAGAGGACGCCCGCCGCTACCTGGCCGCGCAGGCCATCTTTGAGGAGCGGGGTCTGGTGCTTCCCCAGAGCTATCTGGATCGCATTGACAATGACCTGGAGGAATACCTCCGCGACGCAGGCTCCAAATCCGCGCTGAACACCCGGCTCTCGGCCTACGGCGTCAACATGGATATTCTCCGCGAAATCTATGTCATCGAGGCCAAGTACGAGTACCTGCAGGAGGTGGTCTACGGCAAGGACGGCGAGCTTCTGTCCGCCGACGCACGCGCCGCCTACCTGAACGAGCACGCCGTAAGCTTCAAGCAGGTGCTGATCCGCGCCTTCGACTACGTCTACGAGACCGACCTCAACGGCGACGAGATCTACTATCTCCCCTCCGAAAACAATGCCAAGGTCAACAACATCGCCTACGATGCGGTTGCGGGTGTGCCCCGTCTGGATGAGTCCGGCAAGACCATCGTGGACAAGAACGGGGATACCGTCTACTACCTGGCCGACGGCTCCATTGCCTACGACACCGAAAAGGGCGTCCGCTCCATGGTCTACAACGAAAACGGTGAGCTGGTGACCAAGAACTATTCTACCGAGGAGCTGGCCGAGCACAAGGCCATCGCCGAGGAGATCCTCGCTACGGTATCCAAGGGCGACTATGCGGCCTTTGAGTCCCTGCTCTCGGAATACGAGATCGACGACGAGGACGTATTCGTCACCGACAGCCAATACTGCTTCCTGTACACCACCGGCGATAACAGCTACGATTACCTCAACGATATCGCCGACGCGTTGGCCGGCATTGAGTTGGGCGAGCTGGCTGTGATCTCCTCGGAGTACGGCTACAACGTGGTCATGAAGTACCCCATGCCCTCCGATGTCATCACCAACGAAGATTACAAGGATTGGTTCTCGGATCTGACCACCCGTATCATCGCCAAGCAGTTCCACACGCTGTGCAAGCCCTACATGGAAAAGGTCACGGTGAACGACGAGGTGTTCGCTACCCTACCCTCCATGAAGGAGATCGCCACCAATATCAGCTATTGATGCCATAATGAACCCCCCGCGCAACAGAATTGCGCGGGGGGTTCGTTCATAAACGGGGATTACTCACCAACGTACAGCTTCTTGAGGGCGGCCACGTCGCCGTCGTTCAGGGGACGGTTTGTAATCCACCAGCTCGTCGATGAGGAGGGCGAGGGGACAGCCGTAGGTGCCCGTACCGTCCTGACCGATGCGGATGGGCATATCGGTATCAAAGGACACGCCACGATACTCCTCCGGCAGGGATCTGACCTCGAAGGGCTTAAAGTCGATGGAGATACCCACGGTATTGGCTTTCCGATCGATCGACCATACCACGTACACCCAGCCCTCCTTGTAGTCAAGAGGAAGCAGGGAGCCGGTATCGAATCGGCCGTGGCCGGGGGCGGCGACGTTGAAGAAGGCGGTGGTGATGCTCAAGCCGAGAACAAAGCCGGGGTTGCCGCCGCCTCGCCAGCTCTTGTTGGACAGGATGGGCGGGTCGCCCGAGGCAAGACCGTTCTTGAACCATACGCCAACCGAAAAATTGTCGGTGCCCAGCTTGAACTCAGGAGCGGTCAGGTAGCCGTCGTCCATGCGAACGCCTCTGTCAAAGTAGCCGTCGATGTGGTAGAACTTACCGCTTCCCTCCACGGTCAGCTTGCCGGTGGCGTCCTCGTTATTGCCCTCAAAGGGGAAATATGCCGTAATGCTGTCGGCACCCAGCACCTCCACGACCCCGCCCTCGGGAGCAGGCGCGGTGGTATGGCCTCTGTGGCCACAGGTAGGCTCAATGGTATACGCACGGCGCACACCTGCCTCGACCCCCTCAAACACACCCGAGGGCACGATGGAGGACCCGTTCTTGGACTGCTCATAGCCCAGGGCGTACAGCACGATGGAGGCCGAGTCGCGGATCTGCATATCCACAGCCGCGCCGCCCTGAACCACGGTCTTGCCGCGGAGGGCGTACATGACCCGCATCTCTTCCTCGGTCTTACCGCCGTGATCGTGGCCGAAGCCGCCGTGGTCGGCGGTCACGATGAACAGGGTATCCTCGGCAAAGCCGCGCTTTTCGTACATATCCCAGATGCGGCCGATGTAGCCGTCCTCGACGGCGATCTGCTGCAGGTGCTTCTCGGTACCGTAGCCATAGTGGTGGCCTGCGCCGTCCACCTCGTCGAACTGGACGAACAGGAATTTGGGATCGTGCTCCTCCAGATACGCGCAGATCTTATCGCACAGGGGGCCGTCAGAGGCGGTATCCTTATGGACGTTCAGCCCTTCCTCGATGATGCCCGAGTTGATGGGGTTCCAGTTACAGAAGGAGGCCAGCTCGCAATCGGGGTCGTTTTCGCGGATGATGCGGAAGACGCTGGGGAACGGGGATTCGGGATCGTAGGGCACGCTGGAGGCGATGCCGTTGGAGAGTCTGTGCAGGTCGGGGGTGACACCGTGGAGCATGGAGCCCCAGCACTCAGCGCTGATGGAGGGGATGGCGGTATAGGTATCATACGCAACCGATCCGCCAGCAAAGATGCGGTCGATGTTGGGGGTGGAGGCTTGTCTGAAATAATTGCCTGCACCGTCAACGCCGATGAGAGCCACTCGTTTATAGGTGTACATAGTTGTTCTCCTTTAATGATGGAATTTGCCGATCGGGATTCACAGCGCATCGGCAAGACGCTTATTTTCCAAGTGATTCCTCACGCAGAATGCACTCGCCGTCCAGGCTCATGACGGTAAATCGTCCGTCCTCATACAAGGCGTAGGAGGGGGCAAAGCCGCCCTTGGGGATGGAGGCAGAGCCGGGATTGAGCAGGAGGATACCGTCGGGGGTAGTATCCAGCGTGGGGATATGGGTGTGTCCCGTCAGCACCACACTGCCTGCGGGGAGCCTCGGGAGGTCGCCCGCCGTGGGGTTTGCGCCGGCGCGGTGACCGTGGGCGGCGAACCAGGTGCGGCCGTCCACGAACAAGAGCGCCGTTTCAGCCAGGATGGGGAACGGGAGCACCATCTGATCCACCTCGGTGTCGCAGTTTCCGCGCACGCAAAATAGGCGGTCGGCGCGCTCCGAGAGCATGGCGATGACGGCTTTGGGGTCATAGCCCTCGGGCAGATCGTTGCGGGGGCCGTGATAGAGCAGGTCGCCCAGGAGGATGAGGCGGTCGGCGCCGCTGTTCTCAAAGATATCCAGCAGGCGGCGGCACGCGGGGGCGCAGCCGTGGATATCCGAAGCGATCATGAGCTTCATGGCATTGGTTCTCCTTTACTTATATTTCTTCTTTTCCTTCAAGGTGGCATACAGCTCCTTATAGGCCTCATGGCGGGTACGGGGAATGTCCCCCGCCTCCACGGCCGCAAGGATCGCGCAGCCCTCGTCCGCGAGGTGCATACAGTCGGTATAGCGGCACTTGCCCAGATAGGGGGCAAACTCCCGCAGGGTATGGGGCAGATCCTCCAGCGTAAAGAAATCGAACCGCTCGAAATCCAGCAGGGAGAAGCCGGCGGTATCCGCGATATAGCCGCTCTGCCCGGGCAGATCGAAGAGCTGGGTATGGCGGGTGGTATTCTTACCGCGGCCGATCTTCTCGCTGATGTCCCCCGTGATCAGATCCAGGCCGGGGAAAACCGTATTGAGAAGCGTGGATTTTCCCGCGCCGGACGCGCCGGCCACAGCGGTGATCCTGCCTCTCAGCTCGGTGTGGGCGTAGTCCGAAAAGGCCTCCATCCCCTCGCCGGTATGGCAGGACAGGACGAAGGTACGGTAACCGATCTTTTCGTACAGCGCCGCGATCTTGGCGGCGCGCTTGGGCTTGAGCTCGGCCTTGCCGATGATCAGAACAGGCTCAATGCGGTTATATTCCAGGATCGTCAGAAGCTTATCCAGGGTAGGAATGTCGGGATCCGGAGTGGCGGCCGCCACCACCACCAGCATCACGTCCAGATTGGCAAGCGGCGGGCGGATAAGGCTGTTCTTGCGTGGGAGGATCTCGTCAATGACCAGACCCGTACGGTCGGTGCTGGGGGTGATCTCGCCGCCGGCGGATACGAAGGAGGTATCGTCGTAGCAGACGGTTACCCGATCGCCCACAAGGGGGGAGATATGCTCGTGGCGGAAATTGCCGCGGGCGCGGCATTCCACGGTTTGGCCGGACAGGGGGCTGTCTGCGGGGTCGAGACGGACGGTGTAGAGGCCGCCGGTCATTTTGATGATGAGACCCGTTTGGGTATATGTCATGCGCTTTCATCCTTTTTCAGAAGTATCGGTTCACTCCCTTATATGATACCCCAAAAAATGGATTTTGTAAAGTGGTATTCCGGAAAAAACTTCAAATTACGCGGATTTTTTTGCGCGAGAGCCCTTGAAACTTGCCGCATTTTGCGGTATAATATATGGGATCATTGAACAGACACAGATTTCGATCATCTTTACACGGAGCATCATGAAAAAACAGATCTACACATTCAAAGAAGGAATATCCGACGGCATCCCCATTGGTCTGGGGTATTTGTCGGTTTCCTTTGGCTTTGGCATCGCCGTAGTGGCGGCGGGGCTGTCCCCCCTCATCGCCCTTCTCATATCCATGACCAACGAGACCTCGGCGGGTCAGAAGGCGGGACTCGACATCATCATCGCCCACGGCGGGCTCATTGAGATCGTCCTCACCCAGCTCGTCATCAATCTGCGCTACTCTCTCATGGGCATATCCCTGTCCCAGCGCCTGGACGAGAGTTTTACCACCCCATGGCGGATGCTGCTCTCCTTCAGCATCACCGACGAGATCTTCGCGGCAGCGTCCACCAAACGGCACAAGGTCGGCGTACGCTACTTTGCCGGTCTGGCTACGGCGCCTTACCTGGGCTGGGCGCTGGGCACCCTTCTCGGGGCTTTGGCGGGTACGCTTTTGCCCGACGTGGTACGGAACTGCCTGGGACTCATGCTCTACGGCATGTTCATCGCCATCATCATTCCCCCCGCAAGGCGGGAGCGGGGCGTGCTGTTCGCCGTCTGCGTGGCGGTAGGGCTGTCCGGCATCTTCTACTACGTTCCCTTCTTCTCCTTTTTGTCGGGGGGCTTCGCCCTCATCATTAGCGCGGTGGTAGCGGCGGCTTTGGCGGCGCCTTTGTTCCCTGTCTCCGAGCCCCATGAGGATACGCCGCAGAAGGAGGCCGACACATGAATACCGAATTGACCCTCTCGGCGGGACGTTTGATCCTCTACATCGCGGTCATGGCAGTAGTGACCTACCTCATCCGCATGGTTCCCTTTACTCTGTTCCGCAAGGAGATCACATCCCCCTTCTTCCGCAGCTTTCTGGCCTACGTGCCCTACGCGGTGCTGGGCGCCATGACCTTCCCCTCCATCTTCTACGCCACCACCTCCTTCCCCTCCGCCGTCGCAGGCACCGTCGTAGCGCTGGGCTTGGCCTTCTTCCGCCGCTCGCTCCTGACCGTTGCGTTGGGCGCCTCGGGCGCGGCTTTGGCGGTTGAGCTGGTTTTGAGATTTTTTTGAGGGGGAGAGCGAGGGGCTCTGCCCCTGTCCCCCGCTTAAGGAACTTCTTGAAAGAAGTTCCTTAAGAATCCTCAAGAATCTATAAAAAAGCATTTCATGTGTTCACTTGCTGTTTGACATGCGGTAAACTGCCATCAGCGGGGCCCCATCCCCGCGGAAGATTTGAGGGAACGGGAGGACGAGGGGCTCTGCCCCTAACCCCGCTAAAGGAACTTCTTAAAAGAAGTTCCTTTAGAATCCTCAAGAAATTTGAAAATTATTTATTACTTGTTTTAAAGTTCTTTGGAATCCAAAACCTTTCTTTCAAGAAAGGTTTTGGCCGCCGGAGGCATGTCTCCCAGCCGGAGGCATGTCTCCCAC
>JAZQXS010000064.1:0-14697 GCA_045633025.1 Eubacteriales bacterium
ATTTTTCTCCACAGCTCGGGGCTGAACATCAGATCCTTCTGCGCGCCCCAATCGTCCGAAATATGGATCATATCGAGCCCCATGTCGATGCAGTGGTCGGCAAACTGCACCGCCCATTCGGCCTGGCGGCGGTAGAGCTCGTTCAGCTCGTCGGGGTAGAGCGCCAGCCACATGAGCTGATTCTCAATACCGAAGATACCGTTGAAATTCTCAAAGAAGCCGGGAGTCTGGATGTAGCAGAAGCGGCCTCTGGCCTTATGGTGGGCGAGGGATCGACGGATACCTTCGTAATCGTTCAGATTGTTGGGGTCAAGAAAGATGGGCTGATCCACCAGCAGGTCGGGGGTCAGCTCCCCATTCTCCGCGGCGATCCTTCCGATAAGACCGTGATCAAAGGGCCCCGGGCCGCCGAAGATATGCGCCGCGTCGAATTCATATTTGTCCTCAAAGGCTTCCACTGAGCCCCAACGGGCGGTGATCTGCTCGGCCAGGTTCATGGCAACCCAGCCGTAGATGGGCTGGCGGTCATACGGCTTTCCCAAAATGGCCGCGCGAACGCGTTCCGTGCTGTTCATAGTATTCCTCCTTGTGCGGCTCTGCCGTCGGAGCCCGCAAAGCCCCATGATTTTCATGATAAAACAGAGCCCGTGTTTTCGTTTATCTGTACAAAAATACAAGAGATAACCTCTGTATTACTGTATCATATAAACCGAATTTTGTCAAGTATTTCGTTCAAAAAACAGAAACAAATCTTTCATTTTGTATTTCGTGAATGGAACCCCCGACGGCGGTACAAACTACGGAATACAGGACGGCCGCCAAGGCCGCGCACCCTGCGCCGCGCTCACGCGGTGACACGACGGAAACGAAAGGTTGTTTTCTTATGAAATTATATAACAAACGCAAGATTCTAACGGCTCTCACGCTGTGCCTCTCCCTGCTGTGCGGCGCGCTGTCCGCCTGCTCGCGGGGAGACTCCGACGGAAAGGAGACCGGTACGGGCTCGGGCAATAACAGCAGCGGCAATGCGACCGCGGCCATTACCCTTACCGTCTGGGGCGCTCAGGAGGATCAGCAAATGCTGAAGGAAATGTGCGACGCCTACGCCAAGGATAACCCCGACAAGACCTATAAGTTCCAATTCGGCGTGCTTGGCGAGGGCAATTCCAGCGACAAGATCCTGGGCGACGTGGAGGCGGGCCCCGATATCTTCGCCTTCCCCAGTGACCGCATCAACGCCTTCTACGCAGGCGGCGCGCTGGCGCGCATCGGCGGCGACCTGGAAACACAGGTCAAGTCCAACAACACCGAGGGCTCGGTGGAGGCCGCCACCATCCGCGTAGGCGAGGAGGATCACCTCTACGCCTTCCCCGTCACCGGTGACAACTGCTATTTTCTCTACTACGACAAGAGCGTGTTCCAAAATCCCGAGGATCTGCAAAGTCTGGATCGGATTCTGGACGTAGCCGAGGCCGCGGGAAAAACCGTTCACTTCAAGATTAACGACGACGGCTGGTATCTGGCCTCCTTCTTCTTTGCGGACGAGGATCTGGAATACAAGGTCACCTACAATGACCGCATGGTGGAGGAAAAGGTCGAGATCAATTTTGACTCCGAGGATGGCTTGGACGTCATGAAAGCCATCCGCCACTATATCGGCCGCGACGGCTTTGTCTCCCAGACCGATGACTCCAAGATCATAGCCGCCTTCACCCCCGACCGAAACGGCAAGCGGGAATGCGCCGCCGCCGTCAGCGGCACCTGGAACGCCGCCACCATCAAGCAGCTTTTGGGCGACGATATGGGCGTCTGCATCCTACCCACCGTCAAGATCGACGGCGAGGATACCCGCCTCTCGGGCTTTATGGGCTATAAGCTCATGGGTGTCAACGGATACAGCAAGAACAAGGGCGAGGCCGCCAAGCTGGCCGCCTACCTGACAAACGAGGAAAACCAGCTCAAGCGCTTCCGCGACCGCGGCTTCTGTCCCACCAATAAAAAGGTATCCTCCCTCCCCGAGGTCATGAACGATCCCGTAATTTCCACCGTTCTGGAGCAGGCCGCCTATAACCGCTCCCAAAAGGACGTTCCCTCGGCCTTCTGGTCGCCCATGGCCAGCCTCATCACCCCCCTTCTCACCGCTAAGGCCGAAGGAAAGACCGTCACCGACGCCCAGCTTCAGGAATACCTGAACGCGCTCTGCAAGCAGATCCGGAAGTAACCAAGTGCGGGGGAGAACGCCAAGGCTTTTGGCGGCGGGCGGGGCTGAGCCCCTGCCTCCCTCCCGCCTCTCCCCTAAATCCATCAGGAGTACAAGCTCACCATGAATAACGCACAGAACCAAAATTTCCCCTACGTCCCGCAAAATCCCCTCGTCCGCTTGGGACGCAGCTTCATCGCGGGGATCAAAGCGGCCCCCCAACGCGCGGCGGCGCGCATGGCGGGCTTTTTCCGCAGAACCGCCCGCCGCATCCGAGATTTTTTCATCCATTTCGCCGAGGGTGACGGAATCACCAAAGCCTCCCACCTCATCATGGGGCTGGGGCATGTATGCCGCGGCCAAGCCGTCCGAGGCGGCATCTACCTGCTTTTGGAGTGCCTTTTCGTCCTGTATATGGTTGTTTTCGGCGGCCGCTACCTGGGCATGTTCCTCGAGAATTTCCCTGCGGGCGGAAACGTAGGACGAGTAGAGACCCACGTTTCGGACGTCTGGGATCCCGAGCTGGGCGAGTATGTCAAGATCGCGGGCGACAACTCCTTCCATATCGTGCTGTACGGCATCCTGTCGGTGGGCGTGATCCTTTTCTTTGTCCTCACGTACCTGCGCTCGGTGAAGGAGGCCTACGCGCTGGAGCAATCCGCCATCATCGGACGGCGTCCCGATGGCTTCAGGAGAGACATCGCCCTGCTGAAGGACAGCAAGTTCCACGTCACCCTGCTCTCCCTCCCCATGCTGGGGCTCATCGTGTTCACGGTCATCCCGCTGGCCACCATGATCCTCATCGCCTTTACCAGCTATGACGCCAACCATGAGGTTCCCGAGCATCTCTTCCAATGGGTCGGCCTGCAAAATTTCGGGGATATGCTGTCGGGGGAGTCCGCCCTGGGCGCTACCTTCCGACGGGTGCTGACGTGGACGCTGACGTGGGCGTTCTTCTCCACCTTTTCCAACTACTTTGTGGGTATGCTGCTGGCTCTGCTCATCAACAGGAAGGGCATCCGCCTGAGCAAGCTCTACCGTACTCTGTTCGTGTCCACCATCGCCGTCCCCCAGTTTGTCTCCCTGCTCATAATGTCCAAGATGCTGGACACGGGCGGCGGTATTCTCGGTAGCGGCGGCGGGATCATCACCCAGCTCATCGAGAACCTGTTCGGCTACCATCTGCAATTCGGGTTGGATATCCTCACGACAAGGATCTGCATCATCCTGGTCAATCTCTGGATCGGCGTACCCTTCAGTATGATCCTGTGCAGCGGCATCCTCATGAATATCCCCGAGGATCTGTACGAATCCGCCCGTATCGACGGAACAGGCCCTCTCCGCCGCTTCATCAAGATCACCCTTCCCTATATGCTGTTCGTCACAGGCCCCTATCTCATCACCCAGTTCATCGGGAATCTGAACAATTTCAACGTCATTTTCCTGCTCTCCGGCGGCGGCCCCGGGGATCTCTCCCTCTACACCAACGGCGCCAAGGGCACCGACCTGCTCATCACCTGGCTCTACAAGCTGTCCCTGGGCGCTGACCGAAACTACAAGCTGGCCTCGGTCATCGGTATTCTGGTATTCATTCTGTCCGCCGCCCTGTCCCTGATCGTCTACAACCGATCCTCCGCCGTGAAAGGAGAAGAACATTTCCAATGAACAGAACCGTGTCTACTACGCCTCCGTCCGGGCGCCTTTTGGGGATGCGCGCCAAGCGCGCCGTGGGGAATACCACGGGGCAGATCGTCCTGTCCGTCCTCGCCATCCTGTGGGTGCTCCCCTTGATCTACCTGCTCGTCCAATCCTTCCGCGCCGAGCCCGGCGCATGGAGCCCCACCTTCTTCCCGCAGACGTGGACGCTGGATAACTACAAGCGGCTCTTCACCGAGACCGATTTTCCCCGCTGGTACGGCAACACACTTCTGATCGCGCTGGTGAGCTGCGCCATCACCACCCTGTTCGTGCTGGCGGTATCCTACGCCTTCTCCCGCATCCGATTCCCCGCCCGCAAGCCCCTCATGAATGTCATGCTCATTCTGGGGATGTTCCCCGGCTTCATGTCCATGTCGGCGGTTTATTTCCTTTTAAAGATCCTTCTGCCGACAGGCTACCAGTCCCACGTCAGCCTCATCATGGTCTACTCCGCCGGCGCGGCGCTGTCCTACTATATTGCCAAGGGATTTTTCGACACCATTCCCAAGTCCCTGGATGAGGCCGCCCGCATGGACGGCGCCAGCCGCGCCCGCATTTTCGGGCAGATCATCCTCCCCCTCTCCAAGCCCATCATCGTTTATACGGTGCTCATCAGCTTCATCTCTCCCTGGTGCGACTATATCTTCGTCTCCTATATTCTCTCGGGTGTCCCCGATACGGGCATGTATACCGTCTCCCTCGGTATGTTCCGCTGGCTGGAGCGGGAGATGATCCAGCAGTATTTCACCACCTTCTGCGCCGCCGCCGTGGTAGTCGCCGTACCCATCACCCTCCTCTTCCTTTGGCTGCAAAAGTACTACGTCCAAGGCGTTACCGGAGGCGCGGTGAAAGGATAGCCTTTGTCAGCAAGCCGATAAAGGCTAACGAAGAATGAATAATGGAGGTACAAAACCCTGCGGGTTTTATCCATCTCAATAATAATTGATTGCGGAGACCCGAAGGGGTTCATCCTCCATTATTCATGGGCGGCTCGCAAAGCGAGCGGGGCGACTTCATTATTCATTATTTATTATGTATTATGGGTCATCCCCACCATAACATCTACATTCTCAAAGGAGCAAACCCTATGGCAAGTCTGTCTCTCAAGCATATTTACAAGGTATACGAAGGCCACACCAAGGCGGTCAACGATTTCAACATGGAGATTCAGGACAAGGAGTTCATCGTGTTCGTCGGCCCCTCGGGCTGTGGAAAATCCACGACCCTGCGCATGATCGCGGGGTTGGAGGACATCTCGGCGGGGGAGCTGCGCATCGACGGCGTCATCGTCAACGACGTGGAGCCCGGAGATCGGAACATCGCCATGGTCTTCCAGAACTATGCCCTCTACCCCCACATGACCGTCTACGAAAATATGGCCTTTGCCCTGCGCACCGCCCATGTCCCCAAGGATATCATCCACCAAAAGGTTACCGAAGCCGCCCGTATTCTGGGCATTACCGAATATCTGGAGCGTAAGCCCCGCGCGCTGTCGGGCGGTCAGCGCCAGCGAGTCGCCCTGGGGCGCGCCATCGTTCGGAATCCCAAGGTGTTCCTTCTGGACGAGCCCCTATCCAATCTGGACGCCAAGCTCCGCGCCGCTATGCGCGCCGAGATCACCCGCCTCCATGAACGGCTGGGCACTACCTTCATCTACGTCACCCATGACCAAGTGGAGGCCATGACCATGGGAAGCCGCATCGTGGTCATGCGCGGAGGCTTCGTCCAACAGATCGACACCCCCAAGAATCTCTACAATCACCCGGCCAACCTCTTTGTAGCGGGCTTTATCGGTACGCCCCGCATGAATTTCTGGCACGGAACCATGAAAAAAGAGGGATCTGCCGTTCATATCCGTTTGAACAGCGGCTCCGTGTTGACCGCCGATTACGCCACGCTCAACCGCGTGCAGACCCGCTACATGGACGGCGCCCACCCGATCACCGTGGGTGTCCGCCCCGACGACGTCATTCCCTGGCGGGAGGAGATGAGCCCCGCCGAATGGGTCAAGCTCCCCGTAACCGTCACCGTGGTGGAGGCGCTGGGCGGGGAAACGCTGGTCTACGGAAGCCTGGGTGAGGCGGTGCCCGATACCGCCCCCATTGGAGAGCTGGCCGCCGACCCTACCGAAGCGGCCGAGGGGACGGGTGGTAGCGACCTCGTCATCATTAAGGCTCCCGCCGACTACCAAGCCGCGCGCGGCGACGTAGTGTGGGCGGCGGTCAATCTCCGTAAGCTCCACCTGTTCGACCGGGAAAGCGAGGTCAGCATCAAGCCCCGCATTCCGACCGAAAATCTCTGCGAATGCTCCGTAGAAGCCAACGCCCTCCTCATCGCCTCCCAGCGATTTCCCCTGCCGCCCGCCCTCCACATCTGGGAAGACCGCCCCGCTTCCCATGCCTCTGCCATGCTCACGCTTCCCGCCGAGGCCATCCTGTTGGGAACGGGGACGGGGCGCGCCCGGGTAGAGGAAGCCGAGGTCTTTGACACCGATACTACCCCCCGCACGCTCTACCGTCTGACCGTGAGCGCTACCCCCGCCGAGGAGATCACCCTCTTCGCGCTGGAGGGGACTCCGCCCCGCTTCTCCCCCGGGGATACCGCCCCCTTCGATCTGGATTTCAGCCGTATCACCGTGGAGGCGGCAGGCATTGCCCCGCTCTCCACCGAGAACCGTTTGGACGGTCGGCTGACCAAAGAAAAGGAAACCACCGATCGAGGCCGTAAGGTCTACCGCTTCTACCTGGACATGGCCGACCATCCCTTGGAGGCCGATGACGAGCTTTGTCAAAAGCTTTTTTCCTGCAAGGGAACCTCCATTTTCCACACGGAGCTGTCCTACGTCTTCCCCGCAGAAGCCGTCACCGTCACGCGCCGATCCTCCTCGGACAGCTTTACCGCCGACAAGACTGCCCTGGCGGGCAAGGTCACCGAGCTTCTGGATTACGGACGCATGACCTATGCCCGCATATCCATCGGTGGGCAAACGGTAGTCGCGCCTTATACGGGGGCGCGGGGAGATGCGGTGAGCTTGGTGTTGGATCAAGGTCAGATCTCGGTGGTGGATCGGGAGGCGGAGATCATTATTGTGTGATCCGAAAGCCTTGAACAGAGAACGCGCCTACGGCGGCCAAGACCCATTCTATGCGTTGCACGACGCGGAAGGGGTCTTGGAGCCCCACAACACAAGGAGATCCCGAAAATCTGCCTCTTGACAAATCCTCCAAAAAAGTGTATAATAAACTCGCATTTCCTGCGAAAATATACCCGAAGGAGAATTTGACATGAAGCATACATTATGGTACAACACCTGGACCGAGCTCTATCGGGAGGGTCTCCCCATCGGTAACGGCCGCCTGGCCGCCATGATGCTCGGCCGCCCCGAAAAACTCCGCGTCGCCCTCAATCACGAGTGGATGTGGCGGGGCGAGAACCGCTTCCGCGAATACCCCGACGTGTCCGAGCATCTGCCTGAGATCCGCGAGGCTCTTCTGCAAGGGGATTTTGAAAAGGGGACTGCCCTGGCCAACGAACACATGGGCGGTCTGGGCGGTGTCAGCGGCGTTCGGAACCGCGTTGACCCCTACCAGCCCGTGGGCGACCTGTGGGTCGAGGTCGATGCGGGAGACGCAGTGGGATACAAGCGCTCTCTGGATCTGGACACCGGGCTGGCGCAAACCGAATTCACCGCCCCCACCGGCCGGATCACCCAGCGGCTGTTCACCAGCAGCGCGGACGGCTGTATCGTAGCCGAGATCACCTCCGAGAACCCCGCCGACATGACGGCCATCCTGTCCCGTATCGAAGACCCCCGCTGTACGGTCACCTACCGATACGCCGACGGGGGGCTGACCCTGTGCGGAGCCTTCACCGACGGTATCTCCTTTGAAGCCGCCCTGCGTGCGGACACCGACGGTGAGTTGACCGTCACGAACGGCCGTCTGCTGGTACGGAAGGCCACGCGATTGACTCTTCTCATTCAAATCGGTACGGACGCCAAGGGATGCCCGCCCTCGGACGAGATCACCTGGCCCTCGGAGTTTGATTTTGAAACCCTGTTCGCCCGCCACAAGATCCGCTTCGCCGCCCTGCGGGGAGATGCGGTGCTGGACGTGGCCGTGGAGGACGGGAGCGATCTGCCCACAGATCTGCGTATTCAGCGGTTCCGCGAGGGGTTGGAGCCCTCCATGCCTCTGCTGTATTTCGAGTACGGCCGCTACTTGATGATCAGCGGCTCGTCGGGCGATCTCCCCTTGAATTTGCAAGGGAAATGGAATGAGGAGCTGGCGCCTGCCTGGGAGGCGGACTACCATTTGGACATCAATTTGGAAATGTGCTACTGGTTTGCCGAGACCCTGGGCTTGCATCACGCCGCGGGAACCCTGTTCAATCTGATCGAAAAGTACGTTCCCTACGGGCGGGTCATGGCTCGCAATCTGTACGGGTGCCGCGGCTTCAATTTCACCATTCAGACCGACGTATGGGGACGGGTCACCCCCGAGGCTAAGGGCTGGGCAGTCTGGCTGGGCGCCGCACCCTGGCTGGGTCAGCATCTGTTCCAGCATTGGCGCTATACCAAGGACATGGACTTCTTAAAAGAGCGTTGCTACCCCTACCTGAAGGAGTGCGCCGCCTTCTACGAGGACTATTTGGTGGAACGAGACGGCGAGCTGTGGATCCTTCCCTCCCAATCCCCCGAGAACCGCTTTGAGGGGACAGGCCCCTGGCCTGTTTCCATCGGCATCAACTGCGCCATGGATATCGAATTGACCGCCGAGCTGCTCCAAAGCGCCATCGAATGCGCCGAAATTCTGGGTGAGGACAGCAATCTGATCGCCAAGTGGCAGGATATGCTGAACCGTCTGCCCGCCCTGACCATCGACAGCATCGGACGGCTGAACGAGTGGGACACCGAGCGGGTGGAGGCAGAGCCCGGGCACCGTCACCTGTCCCACATTTACGGTCTGTACCCCTCCCAGCTCTTTGAGCCCGGCAGCCGCGAATGGGTGGCGGCCGAGCGGTCTCTGGACGAGCGGTTGAGCCACGGCGGCGGTCACACGGGCTGGAGCCGTTCCTGGGTAGCCTGCCTGATGGCTCGTCTGGGACGAGGCGAGGAGGCTTGGGAGCATTTCATCCATCTGATTGGGGATTTCGCCACCATCTCCCTGCTGGATCTGCATCCGCCCGTGATCTTCCAGATCGACGGCAACATGGGCGGTACGGCCTGCGTCTGCGAGATGCTGATGCAGAGCCGCCGCGGAGAGCTGAAGCTCCTCCCTGCCCTGCCCAAGGCATGGCCCTGCGGGCGGGTGGAGAATTTCTGCGCCCAGGACGGTGTCAAGGCCAGCTTCGCTTGGACGGACGGGCGGCTCACCGAATGTGTTCTGGAGGCGTCCGAGGCCCTGGAGCTGAAGGTCACGTCGGACACACGGGAATGGAATCTGCATCTGGAGCCCGGTGTTACACGGGTGGACGTTGGGGATTGATCACCGACAAATAGGTTTTTGTAGGAGTGTTTTGATATGAGTCAGGCATATGATTTTTTGAAAGAATGTGGTTCCTTCTTTGTGCTATCGATCAATGGTGAGTATCCCGCAGGTAGACCTTTTGGTGCTGTGATGGAAGTAGGAGAAAATTTATACTTATCCACCAATGATATGAACCAGGCACACAAGCAAATAAGAGAAAACGAACATATACAAATTATTGCGAAAAAACCTACATCAAGAGAATGGATTAGAATTACCGGACTTGCAACAGAATGTGATAATAAAGACTTAAAGCAGAGAATGCTTGAAGAATGCCCGATTTTACAGCAGAGATTTGGTGCTATTGGTATGGAACATTTCATCATGTTCAAAGTCAAGGTTGAGAATGTAGAAATTAAGTAACTTCCCATTTATCGCTTCAAACCCCAAAACCCCCGGCGGATCTCAGATATCCGTCGGGGGTTTATCATCCTTATGGGAATCAGCCTTTTGGGGGATTTCTATATGGAGCTCGATGACTCCTCGTCTGCGGCGTGGGTCTGCGCCTGCTGCATCTGCTGGGCGAGCATCATATCCTTAACCTTCATGAGCCGGGTGGTATTCCCGCGCTCGTTCTCCTCCAGCTTCATCTTGATGGTCTTGATGGTCTCGAGGTAGCGGGGCATCATGATATACTCCAGGGCGTTGACGCGGCGGCGGGTCTTTTCGATCTCCTCGGCCAGCATTTGGGCGGTCTTTTCCAGCTCGGCCAGCTTGACGAGATCCTCCAGGATGCCGTTCAGCTCGCGGGCGGCGGCGTCCAGCTCGCCCGAGGTAAAGGCCATACCGTAGTTATACCCGTCGGCACCGCCCTCGGACAGAACCTGCAGGGAGAATACGGGCACCGTCACGCTCATGACGTTGCGGTAGCTGACGTCCAGCTTGCCTTCCTTCTTGGGCAGAATCAGCGCCTCCTTGAGCATTTGGGGACTGACCGTTGCGCCGGCAATGCTGAAGCCGCTGTGCACCTGCGCCAAGGAAGCCTCCACCCGCTCGCGGAGCTCCTTATTCTCGCGGACGACCTCCAGAAATTTCTTCATCAGCTCGTCGCGCTTGTCCTTGAGCAGCTTGTGGCCGCGACGCGCCGTGACGTAGCGCGCCTGCACCTTCTTCAGCTCCATCCGCGTGGGATTCACTCGTAATTCTGCCATGGTTGTGTGTCCTTTCTTGGGGGATAGATGGGAGCGCGAGGGGCTCTGCCCCTGACCCCCGGCAGGGCTCTGCCCTGCACCCGGTTAAGAACCTTTTTGAAAAAAGGTTCTTAACAATCTCCTAAAACTTTAAAATATGAGGGGATGTGTGTTTGTTTGACCGGGAGGTGTCCTCGAATACCCTTTAAAGCCTTCTGTTATTTTAAGTTTTTGGGGAATCCAATCCCCTTTTTACAAAAAGGGGATTGGACGCCGGAGGCACGCTCTCTTTAGTCCTTGATCGGCCAGTATTTTTCGACCAGCTCGGGCTTGATACGCTTCATTTCGGAGCGGGGGAGGATGGAGAGGAGCTCCCAGCCAAGGTCGAGAGTCTCCTCGATGGAGCGGTTTTCGTTGAAGCCTTGGTTGATATACCGCTCCTCGAAGGCATCGGCGAACTTGGCGTAAAGGCGATCCATGGGGGTGAGGGCGGCCTCGCCCAGCACCACCATCAGCTCCTTGGCCTCCTTACCTCTTGCGTAGGAGGAAAAGAGCTGGTTCATGGTGCCCGCATGATCCTCGCGGGTCTTGCCCGTACCGATTCCCTTATCCTTCAGACGGGACAGGGAGGGGAGCACGTCCACGGGGGGCATATAGCCCTTGCGGTACATCTCGCGGGAGAGGATGATCTGTCCCTCGGTGATGTAGCCGGTCAGGTCGGGGATGGGGTGAGTCTTGTCGTCCTCGGGCATGGAGAGGATGGGGATCATGGTGATGGAGCCCTCGGAGCCCATCTTACGGCCTGCGCGCTCGTACATGGTAGCCAGGTCTGTGTAGAGGTAACCGGGATAGCCGCGGCGGCCGGGTACCTCCTTACGGGCGGCGGACACCTCACGCAGAGCCTCGGCGTAGTTGGTGATATCGGTCAGAATGACCAGCACGTGCATATCGCACTCAAAGGCCAGGTACTCGGCGGCGGTCAGCGCCATACGGGGGGTAGAGATTCGCTCGATGGCGGCGTCGGAGGCAAGGTTGATGAACAGGACGGTGCGGTCGATGGCGCCCGTCTTTTTGAAGTCGGAGATAAAGAAATCGGCTTCCTCAAAGGTGATACCGATCGCGGCGAAGACCACGGCAAACTTAGAATCCGAGCCCCGCACCTTGGCCTGGCGCGCAATCTGGGCGGCCAGATTCGCGTGGGGCAGACCCGAGCCCGAGAAGATGGGGAGCTTCTGTCCGCGCACGAGGGTATTGAGTCCGTCGATGGTGGAGATACCCGTCTGAATGAACTCGGAGGGATAGAAGCGGGCGGCGGGGTTGATGGGGGTACCATTGATATCCAAGGACTTTTCGGGGATAATAGGCGCGCCGTCATCGATGGGCTCACCCATACCGTTGAACACCCGTCCCAGCATATGCTCGGACACGGGGAGCTCCACGCCGTGTCCCGTAAAGCGCACCTTGGATTCAGCCAGATTCAATCCCGCGGAGGATTCAAAGAGCTGAACCAGCACGTCTCGTCCGTTGACCTCCAGTACGCGGCAACGGCGCACCTCGCCGCTGGGAAGCTGGATCTCGCCCAGCTCGTCGTACTTGACACCCTCCACCTGCTTGACCAGCATGAGAGGGCCGGCGACCTCTTCTATGGTTTTGTATTCTCTAATCATAATCTTTCATCCTCCGTTAGACCAGCTTGGAATCCCGCACCAGCCGGTCGAGCTGATCCGCCATTTCAGCGGTGATACGCTCGGCCTCGGTCTTGTACTCCGCGTAGGGAACGGCCTTGAAGCGGCCGATGCGCTCGCGGACAGGCAGGTTGGAGAGCTTTTCGATATCCGCTCCCTCCGCGATGGCGTAGCGAGCCTTGTCCTCAAAGGCGAACACCAGCTCCAACAGCGCGTACTGCTTGTCCAGCGCGGTATAGCTGTCCTCGTCCTCAAAGGCATTCTGCTGGAGGAAGTCCTCACGGATGGAGCGGGCCGATTCCAGGGTCAGCCGATCCTCGGCCGACAGAGCGTCCACGCCCACCAGCTTGACGATCTCGTTGAGAGAATCCTCCACCTGGAGGGTCTTGAGGCAGCGGCCGGTGTACTCCATCCACTTGGGAGAGACGTGCTCGGCAAACCAAGGCTCCAGACGGTCGCGGTACAGAGAGTAGGAATTGAGCCAGTTGATGGCAGGGAAATGGCGACGGTAGGCCAGCGAGGAATCCAAGCCCCAGAACACCTTAACGATACGCAGGGTCGCCTGGGTGACGGGTTCGGAGATATCACCGCCCTGGGGTGACACAGCGCCGATGGCGGACAGGGCGCCCATGCGGCCGTCGGAGCCGAGGCAGACCACCTGCCCCGCGCGCTCGTAGAACTGGGCGAGACGGGAGGTAAGGTAGGCAGGGTAGCCCTCCTCACCGGGCATTTCCTCCAGACGTCCCGACATCTCGCGGAGCGCCTCCGCCCAGCGGGAGGTGGAGTCAGCGATGACGGCCACCGAGTAGCCCATGTCGCGGTAGTACTCGGCAATGGTGATACCTGTGTAGATGGACGCCTCGCGGGCGGCCACGGGCATATCCGAGGTGTTGGCGATGAGCACGGTGCGCTCCATAAGGGATTTTCCCGTACGGGGGTCGGTGAGCTCGGGGAATTCGCGGAGCACGTCGGTCATCTCGTTGCCGCGCTCGCCGCAGCCGATGTAGACCACCAGATCCACGTCGCTCCACTTGGCGAGCTGATGCTGGACGACGGTCTTACCCGAACCGAAGGGGCCAGGCACGCAGGCGGTACCGCCCTTGGCGATGGGGAACAGGGCGTCGATGGGACGCTGACCCGTGATCATGGGCACAGCGGGAGGGAGCTTCTGCTTGTAGGGGCGGGATACGCGAACCGGCCACTTCTGCACCAGCAGGATGTCCTCGATGGTGCCGTCCTCCAGCTTGAGCTTACCGATGCGATCGGTGACCTTAAAGTCGCCGGAATAGAGCTCCATAACGGTTCCCTTCTTGCCGGGGGGACACATGATCTTATGCTCGATCACCTCCGACTCCTGCACCGTACCGTACACGTCGCCGGCCGTGACCGTATCGCCGTAGCCCAGCTTGGCGTCAAAGTGCCAGATTTTCTCGCGATCCAGCGCGGGCTCGTCGATGCCTTTGCGGATATTGGAGCCGTACTTCTTGCGCATGGCTTCCAGCGGCCGCTGGATACCGTCGTAAATGGAGGTGATCAGACCGGGGCCCAGTTCCACGGACAGGGGCGCGCCGGTGGAAACGACGCGGTCGCCGCGGCCAAGTCCCGCCGTCTCCTGGTAGACCTCGATGGAGGCGCGGCCGCCGTGCATCTCGATGATCTCACCGATCAGCCGACCCTCGCCCACGCGCACCACGTCAAACATATTGGCATTCCGCATCCCCTCGGCAATGACCAGGGGGCCGGATACCTTCAGAATTTTTCCTTCTACCATTTTATTTTATTTCACAGCCATCATCAGATGGCATCTCTCCTTTGCGTATTGAAAGGTATATCCTATTTGGTCGGAGCAACGACCAGCTTGCACGTCCCGCAATAGAACGCCTCTGCCTTATACCCATTTGACTTGATGGGCTCGAACCGATTGTTCAAAGAAACCCCTCCCTCCGCAGTGGAAAACGCAAACGCAGACGGCTTTTTTCCGTGGGGAATCCACTGTACGGGTTGATTTCCATTATGGGGATCTCTAAATATTCAGTGCATGAAAAGCGGCGAGAAGATTTTTCGTCAGATGAAACAAAATTCCGCGCGCGTAGTTTACCCTACGCGAAGGGATTTTGTGAAATATCACGGAAAAGATTCCGCCGATTTTTCGTGTGATGAATTTTTAGAGATTCCCTTATGAGAGTAATCCCATCAAACGATCGTAGATACGATTGTTTGCGTCGGGGCAAGCAAATTTTTCACGGATGCAAGCGCCCATGAGGATTCTTTTGTCCGCCGCCGCCAACAGATCGGTGACCGTTGCGGTCAGCGCGCCCGAAGGAAGCGTATGCTCCCCCACGCAAACCCCCGCTCCCTCCTTGACCAGCGCCATGGCGTTTTTGAGCTGGTGCTGTTCGGCCACGTAGGGCGAGGGGATCAGCACAGCCGCCTTTCCCGTCAGCGCCAGCTCGGAT
>JAZQXS010000065.1:0-2584 GCA_045633025.1 Eubacteriales bacterium
ACGTCCTCGATGGTCTTGCCCGTGAATACCGAGTAGATGGTCATGAGGTTGTTGATGCCGTCCTTGCCCTCGGCGTAGCGGATGCAGGTATCCGAGTCGGTGACGGCGCGCTTGAACTTACGGATGATGGTATCGCGGTCGTCCAGGATGTAGACCACGGCGTTGGTGTTCTCGTCGGACTTGCTCATCTTCTTGGTGGGATCGGCGAGGGACATGATCTTGGCGCCGCTCTTAGCCATGATGGGCTCGGGGATGGTGAAGGTGTCGGGGTAGAGCTGGTTGAAGCGGGTGGCGATGTCGCGGCAGAGCTCCACGTGCTGCTTCTGGTCGATGCCAACGGGCACCACGTCGGTCTGGTAGAGCAGGATGTCGGCGGCCATGAGCACGGGATAGGTGAACAGACCGGCATTGATGTTGTCGGCGTGCTTCTGGGACTTGTCCTTGAACTGGGTCATACGGGACAGCTCGCCGAAGCCGGTGAAGCAGTTGAGCAGCCAAGCCAGCTCGGCGTGCTCCTTGACGTGGGACTGGACGTAGAGGGTGTTCTTCTCGGGGTCAAGGCCGCAGGCCATGTACAGCGCCAGAGTCTCGTAGGTGCGGCGGCGCAGGTCGGCCGGCACCTGACGGACGGTGATGGCGTGCTCGTCCACGACCCACTAGAAGCACTTGTACTTTTCGGAGTAGGCGGAGAAATTCTTGGTGGCGCCCAGGTAGGTGCCGATGGTCAGATTTCCGCTGGGCTGCACGCCGGAGAAGGAGACGGGAGTATTCTGGAACATGATTTTATCCTCACTTTCGATATGATCAAAAAAATAACAAAACGCCCCGACAAGAAGTATTTTTCCTGTCGGGGACGAATTTTTCAAAAAATCCGCGGTACCACCCACGATTGAGGGACATCCGAGATCGGTGCTTCCCTCCTCTTACTCGCGCAAGCGCGAAGGCTCATGCCTGGCATGAGCGGCGCCTTAACGGTGCGCGGCCGTCAGAGCCTACCCCGACCGCTCATGGCGCGGCTCGGCTCGGTCTGCCCTCGGAAGTCCATTCGCGCGGTCTCCGTCCCGCGTTTCCAGCATCGGCGGGTCTCTGTATCGGAGGGGGTGCGGTACTCTTCTTCGTCATCGGTTTGGGTATGATGGTATATCATAGCATAAAAATTCTTTTTTGTCAAGGGATTTTCAATAATTTGATAAAAGTTTTCGGGAGGCCGGAGCACCTTTTTCAAAAGGGGTTCCGTGGGGTACAGGGGGGCTCCCTGTACGCTTACCCCTCAACCTCCACGATCTTCATGGTCATCTCGCACCGCTCGGCTCGGGCGCCGCGGATCTCGATGATGTAGTCCAGCTTCAGCTCCCCGTCGGTGTCCAGGCGGTTATCCACGGTCAGGGCGTGGATGCCCACGGTGAAGGGCATGTAGGGGGTATCGTAGGCGCAGATGGCGCGGTGGTGCGCCTTGAAGGTCAAGGCGGTGGAGACCATACCGGTGCGGAGCATGGTAACCAGCCCGCGGTCGGCGGTACGGTAGGTGATGGTGGAGTGGGCGCCCTCCATGCCGGTCAGCTCGGTCTCGTCGTAGCTGACGGCCACGGTGTAGGATGGCTCCTCGGAAAAGCCTGCGTCGGGGGTGACGGTCAAAAAGCCCTCGGTGATCAGCTCGATCTTCTCGATGGCATCGGTCTCTTCCCCTGTCTTTTTGGCGCGGAGAACGGCGGGGTCGGCGGGCTTGACGAAAAAGTCCGAGCCGCTGTCCTCAAAGGTGTCGGCAAAAATGCCCATGAGCATCTCCTCGGCAGAGGAAAGAGGCTGGGGCTCCTGGGTGGCGACGTCGCCGAAAACCGAATCAAACAGGGAGGCGGCGACCTCATAGCGCTCGGAGATCATGGTGATGCGGATAGGCTTCAGAGTCGAAGAATTTGTCATGGCGGATCCTTTCGCGGAAGTTCATTACCCCTATATCATACCATGTTTCGGCGGTTTTTGCAAGGGGAAAATGCAATTTCTCTGAGAAAATTCCCCTGATACTCAGCCTTGATAAAAATTCAAATAGGGAGCGTGCCTCCGGCGGCTTAAGGGACTTTTGAAAAAGTCCCTTAAGAATCCTCAAAACTTTCAAAAATATACTATTTTGTATTTTGACTTGCAGTTTGACAGCGAGATTTTGCCTTGCACCGTGGGACCCTCCCCACTGGGTTGTTTGGAAAGAACGTATTCACTTTCAAGATTTTGATTGAAGATTAGTATGAATCGTAAACATTTTTTGAAGTCCTTGCAATCGCCCGCCAAGTATGCTATAATAGAAGGGCATATCACATACCAAAAGGAATCCTGTATGAAACAAGTGTTTTTATCCATAGGCAGGAGCGCCCTCGGGTGCCTGCTCTCCCTCTGTCTGCTCCTGTCGGGGTGCAGCTCCGACGTCCTTGCGCCGCCTTCAGAATCGGACACCGCAGAATCCGAGAGCACTTCCGGCGCCGTGGACGTATTCGCCCCCGTGGAGTCCACCCTCCCCTGCATCACCATTGAACCCGCCGACGAAAAGCCCATCACCTCGGGGTCGCGGTACAAGGCCGCCACGCTGTCGGTC
>JAZQXS010000066.1:0-2640 GCA_045633025.1 Eubacteriales bacterium
CGCTCCTTCCACATGGGCTGGACGGGGATGACCGTGGCGCGGTTATCCACGAACTCGCCGAACGCGTGCGCCAGCGACGTCTTACCCGTACCCGACATACCCTGCAAAATCAGGATCTTGGACACCGCCATGCCCGCCACGAAACGGCGGATATCGTCGATATCGTAGTACAGCTTGAGCTGGTACGCCGCGTAGTTGCGGAAGTCCTCGCAGAACTTCTCCAGCGTCACGCCCTTGTCGTACATCCGATGGCCGTAGCGGTTGCGGCTCTCGTCGATCCGACTCAGCATACAGAATCGACCCGCGGCATCGGTCTCGGGGGCGGCCTTCGGATCCGTATCGGCCAATACCGGTACAGCCGAGGGAGTCTCCGTCTTTTTTCGCGCGGACAGCACCGCCAACAGCAGAGCCACCAGCAGAACCGGGATCAAGAGCAGCAGTACCATCACGACACCGCCCAGCAAGGAGTCCAAAAGAACGCCCGAGGAAATGCCGTACAGCACCAGCGCCGCCAGGATCACCTCCAGAACAATGGTCAGTATGATATAAAGTCTGCGTTTTTTTCGGGATAGCTTCAATTTCATATCTTGAACCGTACGCAGCGCGGCTTATTCCCGGCCACTCTGCCCTTTGATGTATTTGAGATTCAGAAGATCCTTGCGGATCTTCTTCTTGGTCTGCTTCCAGACCCGCTCGTACAAACCGACGAAAGCAACCAACTCCTGCTCCAGGTTGTCGAAATTCTCCTTGTCGGTCATCGTGTCGATTTCTTCGGCAGTCACCTGCCCGTCCATGGCCTTCTGTCCCAGCAGGCGCGCCTCCAGCAGGCGCTTTTCCGCGGCCAGCGCCTCATAGGAGGACTGCCACCGCGAGATCTCGCTTTCCTGCTCGGAAATCCGTTGCCGGAGCTCATCCGCCTCTGCCCGATGATGCGCGCGCTCGGCCTCAACCGCGGCGTCCTTTTCGGTCAGTGCGCGGGCATGAGCCTCCTTCATCTCGCTCTTTTCCCGAGCGCAGACGTCTTTCAGCCCATCGATCTCGGCGCGGTGCTTGGAATCGGCCTCCCGCAGAGCCTCGGCATGGCGAAGCTCCGCCTGCTCGGCTTCCTCGGTCATGGTATTCACCCGCTCGTTCAGCTCGGCAACCGAATCGTTCAGCTTGCGCTCGGTCTCCTTGCGCTCCTCGAGCTCGCCGTACAGAGGCGCCAGACGATCTGCCTCATGTTGCAGGGAGCGTACCATTTTTTCGAGCTGAAGCATGTATTCCTCGGGGGTCTCCTCGTTGCGCTCCAAGCGGCGGCGGAGCGCCTCCAGCTTTTCGGCGCGCTTGCGAAGCTCCTCCATGCGGCGCAGGTTCTCGTCACGCTCCATCGCCTCCTTCAGCTCGGCGCCAAGATCCAGACCGTACCGATACGTGAGGAAGGAGATCAACAGCTCCACCTCGGCTATGTCCTCTGCCAGGTCATCCCCGAAGGGATCGATGGTGTGGACGTCCTCTGTGATGGTGTAGCCGTCTCCCTCGTAGGCGATGATGTAATCGTACAGCGCCACGGCGCCCTTGAAGTTGTTGTCCATTTTGAGGACATTGGTTTTGGTGATGGGGGGCTTGAGCATAGCGACCTTGCCTGCGCTCTCCATAAGGGGCGTGGCGAGGAACGCCAGAATGGTCTTCAGGATGAGATCCATACGGTCAATGAGCTCACGAACGGGGTTGTGAGCCCGCAGGTAGGGATCGTCCCGCCGCGTTTCGGTCAAGTCAACGGACAGCTCCACCGTCCGTCCGAAGCTGTTCAGCTCCCGCTCCACGCGGAGACGGCCGTTATAGCGGTTGGTCAGATCCAGGATCTTCTGGTAGCGCAGAGTCACGAAGTCCCGCAGATAGCAGAGCAGCATATACAGGAAACGGTTCTCGTAGACCGCATAATCGCTGAGCCGCTCCACGGTGTAGAGCTGGTCGGGGATGAGATCCCCTTCTTCGGGAACGCGGGTAATAAGATCGGAATGGCGAGCCAGATGCTCCACCGAATCCTTGGATACGTGCTTGACCTTTTCGATGGGGATAACCTCGCCATTGGAGTAAATAAACTGACGTTCCTCCTTGATGGCCTTTTCGATATGGATAAGCCCCGTCTCGATGGCGCGGATCCATTCTTCGTCTACCGTGCAGAGGGCTCTCGTGACCGTGACCTCTCCCCGCCCTGCGGCGGCGACAAAGGCGTTACGATCCCGCAGGCATTCTCTTTGAGCGGAGACCATGCCGCGATAGGCAAGCAGAGCCCGATAGTAGGCATCCGACTGATTCATACCGTTGATTCCTTTCTGATGGATGGGATTGGGTGCGCGGATATCGTTCAAGCGCAGGCTGAACGATGTAAACAGTTTGTTGCTTTCTCAATTACGCATTTCTCTGCAAGCGGCGAATGGCATCCTTGCAGGCGGTCATGTGCTCGGCGCCGAACAGCTCGTCCAGATAGCCGATGAGCCCCTCGGCCGCGTTGCGCAGGTAGATGGGGTTCTGGGTCTCCAGCTTACGGATGACCTTCTTGGCCAGAATATCATCCAGCGCCACCAGCTCATCGCCTCCGCAGGCGATGTACACCGGGATGTAGGTGTTGATCTGCTTCATGATTCGGTTACCGAA
>JAZQXS010000067.1:0-1961 GCA_045633025.1 Eubacteriales bacterium
CCCTTCAAGAACCTTAAAAATATGTATTTGAGGGTTTTGGGGATTCTCAAGGGACTCGCAAACTTCGCCGCAGGCGAATTTGCCCCGAGCAACGCGAGGAGGTTTTCAAAAGTCCCTGTCAGGCTTGCCTGTCGGACGCCAGGAGGCACGCTCCCCTTCCCCCCGCAGGCAACATGAAAACTCGCCGTCAGCCTCCCGCACGCGGACGCCGAACACCCGCTCGATGACACCGCTTCGGGACAGCTCGCGGGGCGTACCGAAGGCGATCACCCGACCCTCGGCCATGACCGCGACCTCGTCGGCATAGGTCAGCGCCAGCGGCAAATCGTGCATCACCGCCGCCACGCCGCGGCCGTCGGAGGCCAGCTCCCGCAAAAGCCTCATGAGGGCGATTTGATGGGCAACGTCCAGATAGGTCGCGGGCTCGTCCAGCAGGAGGTAGGGGGTATCCTGGGTCAGCGCCATGGCGAGGCGGGCGGTCTGCCGCACGCCTCCGGACAGAGCCGCCAACGGCTCGTCGGCCAGATGCGCGATCCCTACCCGCTCCATGGCGGCGGAGGCGATCTCACGGTCGCGGCGGGTGTAACCGCCGAAGCGGCTCCGATAGGGAAACCGCCCGCAGAGCGCCATCTCAGACACCGTCATGGCCGGTATCCCGCTCTCCTGCGTCAGATACGCCACCCGACGCGCGATCTCGATGCGCGGCAACGCGCCGAGGCTTACGCCGTCCGAGAGCACCTCCCCCTGCGCGCGGGGGATGATGCCCAGCGCGGCCTTGAGCAGGGTGCTCTTTCCGCATCCGTTGGCGCCGATCACGGCCGTCACCTTCCCCGCCGCAAATGTCACCGACAGCTCCCGAAGCACCGTCCGTCGGCCGTAGCCGGCGGTGATTTTTTTGATCTCAAGCATGATCCTCCCCTCCCTTCCCCTTCAAGAGAATGAACAGGAAAAACGGCGCCCCGAAAAAGGCCATGAGTATCCCCACGGGGATCTCGTAGGGCGCGAACAGCACCCGCGACAGGGTGTCGCACAGGCAAACGAAGCCCCCGCCGAACAGGGCGCAGAGGGGGATCAGATGCCGCGCGGGGCAGGCGTGCTTCCCTCCTCCGCGGCGTACCGCGTGGGGGATGAGCAGCCCCACAAAGGAGAGCAGACCGCAAATGCTCACCGCCGCCCCCGCGAGAAGCGCCGCCAAAAGCAGAAGCGTCATCCGCGCGGCGCGGGTGCGGAGTCCCAGCCCGCAGGCGGTCTCCTCCCCCAGCGCCAAAAGATCCAACTCCCCCGTCAGGGTCAAAATCAGCAAGAATCCTACGCCGATCACCACGGTGGCGGGCATAAGCCCCCCATAGCTGACCGCCGAGAAATCCCCCACCCGAAAGTGGCCGGTCGTCACGCCCACGTCGGGAAAGACCGTCCGCACGGTGTCCGACAGCGCCCCCAAGAGGCTGTTGAGCGCCACACCCATGAGGATGACCGTACTGCGGGATGCTCCCCGCCGTCCCGCGCCCAGGCTGATGGGAATGACCGCCAGAAGCGCCCCGAGGAAGGCCAGCAGGGACAGCCGCCATCCGCCGAGGATCCCCAGCGCGGCGCAGACCGTCACCGCCAGCCCCGCGCCTGCGTTGACACCGATGATGCCGGGGGAGGCCAGATGATTGCGCAGTACCCCCTGGATCACCGCGCCCGACACCGCCAGCGCGGCGCCGCAGATCACCGCCCCCCACACCCGCGGCAGGCGGACGTATACAAGAATGCGGAACGCGGGGCTTTGGGGATCCTCCGCCGTCAAGGCCTCCCACAGCGCGGCGGGAGTCAGACTCGTCGAGCCGCAGAATATCCCCAAAAGGACGGATACCAACAGCAAAAGCCCGCCCGCCCCAAAGGCCGCCGCGAGCCGCTTACTCCTGCGCCAGCGTGTCATACAGCACCTCATACGCCTCTCCCCAGCGGTCATTGGGCTT
>JAZQXS010000068.1:0-3380 GCA_045633025.1 Eubacteriales bacterium
GGTTGTGATCTTCCGCGAGCTGGCCGTGACCTCCCTGCGTCTGGTCGCCTCTACCTCGGCGGGCGCGGTGGTTGCCGCCAATATGCTGGGCAAGATCAAGACCGTCATGCAGATCGTTTTCATTAGCACAACCTTTATTGAACCCGCGCTGTACGCCATCCCTGCGCTGCGCGACATCCTTCCCTCCTGGTGGGTGGGAAATCCCCCTCTGACCTATCTGACGGGCGGATTGACCCTGGTCTTTACCGTATGGTCGGGTGTCAATTATTTCATCGGGATGTGGAAGTACCTGGATCCTCAGAAGTGATGTACCATGCCGCCGTCAGAGGGAGTTTTTCCCAAAAACGGCGGCTTTTCAGCGATTTTGGCGCAGTGCAACGGTTCGTTGCGCAAATTCCAACGGCTGTCGCTTGATGTTTTGCTGAAAATACGCTATCATAGGGTCATCAAAATCCCCAAAGGAGGAAACATTATGACCATAGGCCCAAAGCTTACAATCTCATGCCTGAGTTAATCCCCCTTGCGGGAGTTGCCGCCGTATTCGCGTTGGAGTTCCTTTTGATCCGATGCAAGCCCCTGTTCATCGTCATGTGGACCGCGTGGCTGTTCTGGACGGCCTCACAAACCATTTTGACCGGAAGAATCATCTTTGCCCACTTTTTTCCGCCGGTTGCGGTATTCCCTATGAACTGGACATTCATATTCACCATCCTGTGGGGCTTATTCACCATCTTATGCACCGCCGCGACGGTAAGGCTGATTGTCAAGCATAGGCGCTCCCGCAAGCGCCCCATGTAATCGAACTCTCCCCGCGCAGACCGATTCATCTCGGTCTGCGTCTTTTTTGCGTTTTTCTCTTGCAATATTTTCCAAAATATGCTATACTGTATATTTGTATATCAATCATGTAAGGAGTGTGCTCATGAAAATCTTCCTACGATGTTTACGAATGTACCCCAAGGAAAGCGTGCTTGCTCCCCTATTCAAGCTCTTGGAAGCCTGCTTTGACCTTTGCGTGCCTCTGGTGATCGCCGCTATTATCGACCATGGCATCGGTGAGGGTGACAACACCTTTGTCTGGCAGATGTGCGGCATTCTGGCGCTTTTGGCCTTTGTAGGGCTGGGATGGGCGATCACGGCGCAGTATTTCTCGGCGAAAGCCGCCGTGGGCTCGGCCGCCCGCATACGGCACGAGCTGTTCACCCACATGCAAGCCTTCACCTACGCTCAGACCGACAAAATGGGCACATCTACTATGATCACCCGCATGACCAGCGACATCAATCAGCTCCAATCAGGTGTCAACATCACGTTGCGCCTCCTGCTTCGATCCCCTATCATTGTGTTTGGAGCCATGATCATGGCCTTTACCATTGACGTCAAGCTGGCGCTCATATTCGCGGTTACCATTCCCCTGCTGGCGGCGGTGGTCTTCGGCGTCATGCTGGGCGGTGTCCCCCTCTACCG
The DNA here is from genome assembly GCA_045633025.1 of Eubacteriales bacterium. Taxonomy (GTDB): domain Bacteria; phylum Bacillota; class Clostridia; order Oscillospirales; family CAG-272; genus CAMEON01. The sequence continues at coordinate 1,468 of JAZQXS010000068.1, forward strand.
CAGGGTTCAGAATCGCTTGGATCGCGTCACCGCGGTGACCCGTGAAAATCTATCCGGCGTACGTCCCATCCGCGCGTTCTGCAAGGAGGAGCAGGAGATCGACCGCTTCTCGGCCGTCAACCGCGAGCAGACAAGTCTTCAGAATAAAGCCGGCATGCTGACCGCCATTATGAACCCCGTCACCTACGTTCTGGTCAATCTGGCCGTGATCCTGCTCATTCGTCAGGGCGCTGTCGCCGTGAACGGCGCCGGCATCACCCAAGGCCAGGTGGTGGCGCTGGTCAACTACATGGGACAGATCCTCGTGGAGCTGGTCAAGCTGGCCACCTCGATCTTCACGGTCACCAAGGCCGTGGCCTGCGGTAACCGTATCGGCGCGGTGCTGGAAATGCCCACCGGTATGGCGGTCATACCCGCGCCCGACTGCTCCCCCGCCCCGGCTTCCAATGCTCCCGCCGTTGTGTTTGACGGTGTCTCTTTGACCTACGGTCAGAACGGCGCCCCCTCCCTCCATGAGATATCCTTCACTGCCGCGCGAGGTCAGACCGTGGGTATTATCGGCGGCACGGGCTCGGGCAAGTCTTCACTGGTCAACCTGATCCCCCGTTTCTACGATGCCACCGAGGGATGCGTAACCGTTTTGGGACAAGACGTCAAAGCCTATGACCCCACCGAGCTCCGCTCCCGCGTGGGAGTTGTCCCCCAAAAGGCGGAGCTGTTCAAGGGCACCATCCGCTCCAATCTCTGCTGGGGTAAGGCCAACGCCACCGACGAAGAGCTGTGGGCAGCGCTGGAGGCCGCCCAAGCCTCGGATTTCGTCCGTGAGCGAGAAGGCCAGTTGGATGCGCCGGTGGAACAAAAGGGGCGGAATCTCTCGGGCGGACAGCGTCAGCGACTCACCATCGCCCGCGCGCTGGTCGGTCAGCCGGATATTCTGATTCTGGACGACAGCGCTTCCGCATTGGATTTCGTCACAGACGCGGCGCTCCGCAAGGCGCTGCGGAATCTTCCTTTTACCCCCACCACCTTCATCATCTCCCAGCGTACATCCTCTATCCGCGCCGCCGATCTGATTCTTGTACTGGACGACGGATACGTCGTGGGACAGGGCACCCATGATGACTTGTTGGCTACCTGCGATGTGTACCGCGAAATCCACGAATCCCAGTTTAAAGGAGGCGAGGCACAATGAAACAAAAGAACCAAGCATCCCCCAAAGTCAGCACCGCCGCTACCCTTCGTAAGGTGCTTCGCTACCTCAAGCACTACCGCTTGCTGTTCGCGCTGTCCCTGACGCTGGCTATCATCGTGGTCGGACTCACGCTCTACTTCCCCATTCTGACGGGTGACGCCATCGACCTCATCGTGGCCCCCGGGCAGGTGGATTTCGAGGGACTCTCCCCCCTGCTTTTCAAGGGCATCCTCATCATCGCGGTCACAGCGCTCTGTCAGTGGCTCATGAACGTCTGCAACAACCGCATCACCTTCGGCGTGGTGCGCCGCTTGCGCCACGATGCCTTCGTCCACATCCAATCCCTGCCCCTGTCCTATCTGGATAAGCGCCCCGTGGGCGATATCGTCAGCCGCGTTATTGCGGATGCCGACCAGTTTACCGACGGTCTGCTCATGGGCTTCTCCCAGTTCTTTACGGGAGTTCTGACCATTCTGGGCACCCTGTGCTTCATGCTAACTCTGAATATCCCCATGACCGTCTGGGTGGTAGTAGCCACGCCCCTGTCGCTGTTCGTGGCCTCCTTCATCGCCCGCCGTACCCACAGTCTGTTCAAGAAGCAATCTGAGACCCGCGCCGAGCAGACCGCGCTCATCGACGAAATGATCGGCTCTCACAAGACGGTCGTAGCCTTCTCCCACGAGGACGAGGCGCTCCGCGACTTCGACGAGATCAACGGCCG
>JAZQXS010000069.1:0-9520 GCA_045633025.1 Eubacteriales bacterium
CGACTTACCCCTGCGGGCTGTACAGCCGTACCGTCAAGATCCACCCCGCTATGCTGGACAAGACGGTCTACATCAACTTTGAGGGCGTGGATTCCTGCTTCTACCTGTATGTTAACGGTCAGTTCGCGGGTTACAGCCAGGTCAGCCATATGACGAGCGAGCTGGAGATCACCAAGTACCTCCACGCCGGCGAGAACCGCATTCAGGTGGTCGTTCTCAAGTGGTGCGACGGTACTTACCTTGAAGATCAGGACAAGTATCGTTGGTCGGGTATCTTCCGCGAGGTGTTCCTGCTTCTGCGCGACCCCGTCCATATCACCGACGTATTCCTGCATCAGACCTTGAACGAGGGTTACACCGTGGGTACCTGCGCCGCTGAAATTGATATCAATGGCGAGGCCGAGGTAAGCTATAAGCTCCTGTCTCCTGTGGGTATGGAGATGGAGACGGGTAAGGCTGTGATCGGCGGAAAGGGAACCGTAGAGGTGTCCGTGGACGCGCCCTGGCTGTGGTCGGACGAGACCCCCGATCTCTACACTCTGCTTCTGACCTGCGGCGGCGAGACTCTGGTGTTCCGCTTTGGCTTCCGCGACGTACAGATCAAGGATGGCGTGCTGTATTTCAACGGTCAGAAGATCAAGCTCAAGGGTGTCAACCGCCACGACAGCCACCCTTACCTGGGCTCGGCGACGCCCATGGAGCACATGATCCGCGACCTCATGATCATGAAGCAGCATAACGTCAACGCCATCCGTACCAGCCATTACCCCAATGATCCCCGCTTTACGGCGCTTTGCGATGAGTACGGCTTCTATGTGATCGACGAAACCGATCTGGAGGCGCACGGCATGGGCGCAATCGGTAATTGGGATTGGCTGACCGACAGTGAGGAGTGGACAGAGTCCTTCGTGGATCGCGTGGCTCGTCTGTTCGAGCGGGACAAGAACCACCCCTGCGTGCTGATGTGGTCTCTCGGCAACGAATCGGGTATCGGACGCAACCAGCGCAAGATGACCGAATATATTCGTTCCCGCGATCCCAAGGCGTTGGTGCACTGCGAGGACGCTACCCGCCGTACCTCGGATCGTCTGAACGGCGACCTCAAGGGCAAGACCGACGAGGAGATCGGCCATGCCTTGGAGTGTGATTACGTGGACGTGGAGAGCCGTATGTACCCCTCTCCCGCCGAGATCCGCGGAACGTATTTCGACCGTCACGTCTATACCAAGCCTCTGTTCCTCTGCGAGTATTCCCATGCCATGGGCAACGGCCCCGGCGATCTGAAGGCGTACTGGGATATCATTTACTCCGAGGACGGCTTCCTGGGCGGCTGTGTTTGGGAGTTCACCGACCACTCGGTGGCCATCGGCGACAATCCTCTGGCTGATCCCCACTTTACCTACGGCGGCGACTTCGGTGACTTCCCCCATGACGGCAACTTCTGCGTGGACGGCCTGGTCTACCCCGACAGACGCCCCCATACGGGTCTGATGGAGTATAAGCAGGTCATCAAGCCCTTCCGTGTGGAGAGCTTTGATGCAGAGACCGGTCGGATGGTCGTCAAGAATCTCCGATACTTCAACGATCTGTCGGATCTGGACTTCATCTATACGGTGGAGTGCAACGGCGAGGCGGTGGCCAGCGGCCGCGCCAACCTCCCCATAGAGCCCCAGGAAACCGCTGAGCTGACCATTCCCGATGGGTGGACGGGTCTTGACGGCGTATGCTACGTCAATCTTACCGCGGTGCAGAATACCCCCACAGCTTGGGGCGATATCGGCTTTGAGGTAGGCTTCCATCAGGAGGCGATCCCGGCCGGGGTCAAGGCACCCACGCCCATGGCCGAGACCATGAGCCTCTATGCCATGATCGGGCATACCGTTACGGCTGACGCCATCACGATTGCCACCGCGGCGACCACCTACACCATCGACCGCTATAAGGGCTTGATCGCCTCCATTGTGGATCAAGGCAAGGAGATGCTTTCCACCCCCATCGCCCCCACCGTATGGCGCGCGCCTACCGATAACGATAGCGGTATCCGCCATCAGTGGCAGGGCAACCACTACCATGTGGCGACCACCAAGTGCTACGCCTGCGACGTAACCGCCGTGAGCGATACGTCCGTTACCGTGACCGCCAAGCTGTCCTTGGGCGGCCCTGTCAGCCGTCCCATTATGAAGGTGGATGCGGTCTATACCGTATACGCCGAGGGCGGCATCAAGCTGGATCTCCATGCTGACGTGCGCGAGGGCGCGCCCTTCCTGCCTCGCTTCGGCGTGCAGTTTCTCATGCCCGAGGAGAGCGAGTCCCTTCGCTACTTCGGCCGCGGCCCCGTAGAGAGCTATCAGGATAAGCGCCACGCCTCCCGTCAAGGTCTGTTCGCCACCACAGTAACTAATCACTTCGAGCGCTACGTCCGTCCTCAGGAGAACATGGCGCACGCCGATACCCGCTGGATGCTGGTATCCTCTGTGGCGGGTCACGGTCTGCTGGCTGTGACCACGGGGGAGGCCTTCAGCTTCAATTGCTCGCATTTCACCCCCAAGCAGTTGACGGATACCCGTCACGATTACGAGCTGGTTCCCATGAAGGAAACCTGTGTCAACCTGGATGTCAAGCAATCGGGCGTTGGCTCCAACTCCTGCGGCCCTTGGCTGGATGGCCGTTGGCAGATGAATGCCCGCGCGTATGATTTCTCGGTTCGTATCATGCCTGTATTCGCGGGCGACGTGGATCCCTTTGCGGAGATGGAGCGCGCATGAGCACCGATACCATGCGGCTGGACAAATATCTGAGCCTCGCCGGCATCGCTTCCCGTACTGAGACCTCCAAGGCGGTACGGGGGGGCGAGGTGCTGGTGAACGGTATCCCGGCAAAAAAGGCGGATATGCAGGTGGATCCCGATACCGTAGCGGTTGTGTTCAAGGGGCAACCCGTGACCTACCGCCGCTTCACCTATATTCTCATGCATAAGCCCGACGGGGTGGTCAGCGCCACCGAGGACGGCCGGGAACAGACGGTGCTGGATCTTCTGCCCGAGGAGCTCCGCCGCATCCGTCCCGCCCTGTTCCCCTGCGGCCGGCTGGATAAGCATACCACGGGACTCATGCTTCTCACCAATAACGGTGACCTGTCCCACCGGCTGCTCTCCCCCGCGCGCCACGTGGACAAGACCTACGCATTTTCGGTCAAGTTCCCGCTGTCCGAGGAGGACGTTACCGCGCTGGAAGCGGGCGTCGATATCGGCGGCTACGTCACCGCCCCCTGCAAAGTGGAGCTTGCGCCGCAAGAGCCCGCTGAACGGGGAAGCGCCGGCTTCATCACCCTCCACGAAGGGAAGTACCATCAGATCAAGCTTATGATGGAGGCGCGGCATAATCAGATCACCCAATTGCAACGGATCACCTTCGGCCCCTTGACCCTCGATCCCGCCCTTGCGCCGGGGGAGTGGAGGATGCTGACAGAGGCGGAGATCGCCATGCTTGAAAATCATGCGCTGTAAAGAATTTTAAAGGAAGGAGCGCCATGCTTACCATTCAAAACCTAACCAAATGCTATCCCGCCGCCCGTTCCGCGGCGGAGAACATCGTGGCTCTTGACCGTGTGAGTATCCGTATTCCCAAGGGAGACTTCGTAGCCGTTATGGGACGGTCGGGGTCGGGAAAGAGCACCCTGCTCAATATGATTGCAGGTTTGGATGATCCGGACAGCGGGCAGATCCTGCTGGACGGCATGGATATGACCAAGCTGTCACGGAGCAAGACCGCCGCGCTCCGCAGACAGAGGATCGGCGTGGTGTACCAATTCTACAATCTGATCCCCGAATTGACCGTGGAGGAGAATATCCTCTTGCCTACCGAGTTGGACGGCAGAGAAGCGGATGCCGCATGGCTGAAAGAAATCCTTTCGGTCATGGGGCTTGCGGGGCGGGCAGGGGACTACCCTCATACCCTCTCGGGCGGTCAACAACAGCGTGTGGCGGTGGCGCGAGCTTTGTATCAACGGCCGGACATTCTCTTGGCGGACGAGCCTACGGGCAATCTGGACAGCGAGAACAGCCGCGATGTCATGCGGCTTCTGTCCCTCATGCACGCCGAGTATGGTGTGACCCTGCTGGTGGTGACCCACAGTGAGGACATCGCCGCCTACGCGGGGCGGCTTATCCGCATGGAGCACGGCCGAGTGGTCGAGGATCAAAGGCGGTGACGGTATGAAGCGCAGACACGCCTACAAACCTCTGCTTCGCCGTATTGCCATCCGCCGACTCAAAAAGTCCCGTGAGACGGTTCTGCTGGCTTTGGGTATGCTCTTTTCGGTTACGCTCGTTTCCTTTTTCCTGTTCTTTACGGTAACGGTCAAAGGGGAGAGCAGCGCCCTCGCCCAGGGGCTCCCCCACATTACCTTCGTTCGCTTGGTGGCCGAAGGTATGTCGGTGGCGGCTACCCTGTTGTCGCTGGCCACCCTGTTGACCATGCGTACTTGGGCAAGACTGAGTATAGAAGCCTCCGCCGGGACGGTGGCCGTCCTTCACAGCATGGGAGCCACCGCATCCCAGCAGAGATATCTGCTCTTGACCGAACTGTCCATGCAGTATCTTCCGGCTCTGCTTACAGGGACAACGCTGGGGGCTGTCGCTGGCTTGTGGATGAGCTACTCTCTGCTGGACGGGGCTGTGGATGTCATCGCCAAGTCACCTGCATACGCCCTTTTGTGGCTGGCTATCCTGCTGGTGAGCGGCGGACTTTTGGTTCTTTGCTACACTATTCCTCACATTCGCATCAAAGGCCTGACTCTCTCGGCCGCCGAAAGCCTCCGCCGCCGCGGAAGATCCGTCTCCACCGAAGCCCACGGGTACCGTCAATCCAAGACGTATCGACGTCAATCCCTCTTGAAACGTCTGGCCACCAAAAGCGTGGACTTCTATAAAGCCCGCTACGGGAGCCTTGCCCTGTCTTTGGCGGTGTCTGTCTTCTACCCTCTGCTGGCCGTCCTGCTCATGTATCATCTCCTGGGCGCATCGGTGATGCTGGACACCAATCCCTTCGACCTCTCGGACACCGCCGATGCGGTAGCCGCTTCGGTGATGGGACTTCTGACCATGATCGCCGTAGGATTTCTGCTCCTCACCGTCCAAGGCGTGTGGGGCGGGGTGTTGCTGATCCGCACCCAACTGGAACAACGCAAGCTGGCAGGCCGCGCCTACCTGTCCATGGGCATGACCGAACGAGACCTCCGCCGAGTCATGCGACTGGAGCTGCGGAGCCTGCTTCTGCGGAGCTCTTTGTACCTGTTCCTGTTTATTCTGATCGCAAATTTCTGCTTTTTACGCATTACTTGATTACTACACATACCAAACGGAGACAAACGACCCATGACCATTATCGAGACCCTTGCACAAGAACTCAATCTCACCGCCGACCAGGTGGAAAAGACCGTCGCCCTCATCGACGAGGGCAATACCATTCCCTTCATCGCCCGTTACCGTAAGGAGGTGACGGGAAGCTTGGACGATAACGTCCTCCGCACGCTGGACGAGCGGCTGACCGCTCTGCGGAATCTGGAAAAGCGCCGCGAGGAGGTCAAGAACCTCATCGACGCCCAGGGCAAGCTCACCGACGAGATCGCCGCCGCCATCGACCGCGCTGTGACCGTCACCGAGGTGGATGACATCTACCGCCCCTTCCGTCCTAAGCGCAAGACGCGCGCGTCGGTCGCCCGTGACCGCGGGCTGGAGCCGCTGGCGCAGCTCCTTCTGGCGCAGGAGAAGGCCTATGATCCCGCCATCGAGGTGCAGGCCGAGGCCTACGTTGACCCCGACAAGGAGGTCGCTACGGTACAGGACGCCCTTCAGGGCGCTATGGATATCATTGCGGAGGACGTGTCGGATAACGCGGAGTACCGCAAGAAGCTCCGTACGCTGACCTTTGAGTACGGCTCCCTGACCACTCGCGCGGCTAAGGAGGAGGACTCGGTCTACGCCATGTACTACGAGTTCAGCGAGCCCATCAAGAAGCTCCCCGGCCACCGCATTCTGGCCATCAACCGCGGCGAAAAGGAGGAATTTCTGAAGGTCAGCCTCACTGTTCCCGAGGAGACGGTGCTGGGCTTCCTCTACAACAGCGTTCTGACCTCCACCACCTCCCCCGCTATGCCCTACGTTCGGGATGCCGTGACCGACAGCTATACCCGTCTCATCGCTCCCTCCATTGAGCGGGAGATCCGAAACGATCTGTTCGATACCGCCTGTGAGGGCGCGATCAAGGTGTTCTCCGACAACCTCTCCCATCTGCTCATGCAACCCCCGCTCAAGGGAAAGGTCGTGCTGGGCTTTGATCCCGGGTACGCTCACGGCTGTAAGCTGGCTGTGGTGGATCGCACCGGTAAGGTGCTGGACACCGCGGTCATCTACCCCACCATTAAGTCCCGCGCGGAGCAGGCGGCCGCCGCGGTCAAGAAGCTCATCCGCACCTACGGCGTGGACGTGGTGGCCATCGGAAACGGTACGGCTTCCCGCGAGAGCGAGCAGTTCATCGCGGATATCCTCAAGGAGTTGAACGGGGATACCAAGTATATCATCGTCAGCGAGGCCGGCGCGTCCATCTACTCGGCCTCCGAGCTGGCCGCCGAGGAATTCCCCGACTTTGACGTCATGCAGCGCTCCGCCGTTTCTATTGCAAGACGCTTGCAGGATCCGCTGGCCGAGCTGGTCAAGATCGACCCCAAGGGCATCGGCGTGGGACAGTACCAGCACGATATGAAGCAGGCTCGTCTGGACGAGGCGCTGGGCGGCGTGGTGGAGAATTGCGTCAACGCCGTGGGCGTGGACGTCAATACCGCCTCCCATTCCTTGCTGGCCTACATCGCGGGCATCAACGCCACCGCGGCCAAGAACATTGTCAAGTACCGCGAGGAGAACGGCGAATTCAAGACGCGCGCCCAGATCACCAAGGTGCCCCGCATCGGCGCCAAGGCATACGAGCAGTGCGCGGGCTTCCTCCGCATTCCCGGTGGCAAGGAGATTCTGGACAACACGGGCGTTCACCCCGAGTCCTACGCCGCCGCCAAGGCGCTGCTGGCTATGTTCGATTACACCGAGGACGACCTCAAGGCAGGGAAGCTCTCCTTCCTGAAATCCAAGGTCATCAAGGCAGGCCCCGCCAAGACCGCCGAGGCTTTGGGCATCGGTGAGCCGACGCTCATGGATATCATCACCGAACTGGAAAAGCCCGGCCGCGATATCCGTGACGGCTTTGACGCGCCCGTTCTCCGCGAGGATGTGCTCTCCCTGTCGGATTTGAAGCCCGACATGATCCTGACGGGCACCGTCCGCAACGTCACCGACTTCGGCGCCTTTGTGGACATTGGCGTGCATCAGGACGGTCTCGTGCATATCTCCCAGCTTTCGAACAAGTTCATCAAGCATCCGTCCGAGGCTGTCTCTTTGGGCGACGTGGTCAAGGTCAAGGTGCTTTCGGTGGATGTGCAGAAGAAGCGCATTGGGTTGACTATGAAATTCAAGGAGTGAGGGGAACGAGGGGCTTTGCCCCGGCCTCACTGAAAGACTTCTTTTGAAAAACAAAAACATATATTTCCAAGGATTGCAAAAATCCTTGGAAATTTTTATCAAATCACTTGACAACTTGAAAGAATTGTGGTATAATAGTGTCATCTCGAAAAGGAGGAATTCTGTTCATGATGAAAAAAACATCCCGCATCATCCTGGCCGTGCTCATCGGTACGGTTCTGACGGCTCTGTCGTACTACCTCATACTGCCGCCTCTCAACGTGTTCAGCAGTGACTTTTGGATCTATCTGATTTTCGTTCTGGCCTTCTACGGCGTGCCGCTCGGCGCGGTCAACGGTCTTTCTGTGAATGTCAAGGGCAATACGGCTACCCCGAAGGGGAAGCTGAAGGTCAATAAGATCTTTTTGGCCTTGGTGGGGATTCCCGTGGCGGTTCTGGTGGTAGGACATATCCTGTCCTCTACCTTCTTCAACGCCCACAAGTACGCTACGGTCATCGAGGTGGAGCAGGCCGACTTTTCCGCCGATATGCCCGAGGCCGACGTGGTCACCAATATTTCGCTCATGGACACCGCCTCGGCGTCTATTCTGGGCAACCGCGAGCTGGGCGCGCTCTCCAATGTGGTGTCCCAGTACAATCTGAGCATTGATTACAACCAGATCAACTACCGCGGCACCCCCAAGAAGGTGGCCAATCTGGAGTACGTGGATTTCTTCCGTTGGCTGAACAACTCGTCAAACGGTGTGCCCGGCTACGTTATGGTGGATCCTGTGAACAACGACGCCGATTACGTTATGTTTACCACCCCTATGACCTATGTGGATAGCGCCTACTTCGGGGAGGATCTCATGCGCAAGCTCCGCTTCTCCTACCCCACCAAGATCTTCTCCACCGTCAATTTCGAGGTGGACGACGAGGGAAATCCCTTCTTCATCGTCTCCTGCGTCAAGCCCCGCGTGGGTCTGTTCGGCGCGATGGACGTCAGTGAGGTGATCATTTTCAACCCCTGTGACGGTACCTCCAACATCTACCCTGTGAGCGACTCTCCCTCCTGGATCGATAACGTCTACGACGGCGACCTGGCCTGCCAAAAGTACGATTGGTACGGCACTCTGTCGGGCGGCTTCTGGAACTCGGTGATCGGTAATCGGGATTGTAAGATGACCACCGACGGATACGGCTATATCGTCCGCGGCGACGACGTGTGGTACTACACCGGCGTGACCTCGGTCACCTCCGACGAGTCTAACATTGGCTTCATCATCACCAATGCCCGTACGGGTGAGTACAAGTACTATCCCGTCATCGGTGCGGAGGAGTATTCCGCCATGGGCGCCGCCCAGGGCGAGGTACAGGAAAAGGAATATACCGCCTCCTTCCCGTCCCTCATCAACGTGGAGGGTGAGGCCACCTATATCATGGTGCTTAAGGATAAAAACGGCTTGGTGAAGCTCTACGCGCTGGTCAACGTGGAGAATTACAGCATCGTGGCCACGGGTGACTCCCAAACTGCCGCCAAGCGCGCCTATATCCAGGAGCTGGCCAATCGCGGCGTCATCAAGGAGGAGGAGCTCCCCCCGCCCGAGACCAAGACAGCGGAGCTGACGGTGCAGGCGGTTCGTCTGGCTACCGTGGGTGGTGAGACGGTGGTTTATATCACCGCCGAGGACGGTATCGTCTATCGCGGTGATCTGGCCTCCGACGAGAGTTTGATCCTCGTCACCGAGGGTATGACGCTGACCGTGGAGTACAGCGCGACCCAGCACGAAAAGATCCGCGCCATCGCCAAGTGGAGCGAGGAAAGTGAATAAAAAATATGCGGGGGGAAGAACTTCTTGAAAGAAGTTCTTCCCCCCGCGCCCCCTTTTTAAGAACATTCCAAAAAAAAAGAAAACATGTCAAATATAGTTGACATTTCCTGCGAAGTATGCTATTATATAGATGTCAAATATATCTGACAAGGAGAAACCATGGCAAACGAGAAAATGAAGC